>VBFX01000316.1 GCA_005889395.1 Chloroflexota bacterium | reverse complement strand
GTGCAGAAGATCACGAAGAAGAAGCTTGAGGAGCTGGACCGCCTGCCAGAGGATGTCGGCGGCATGATCCGACAGCTCAACGACTACGAGTTCATGGACCAAGGCGCATCGCAAGCTTTCCAGGAGCTCATGGAGCAGCTCAAGCAGCAGGTCTCGCAGACGTACTTCAAGAACATGACGCGCACCATGCAGCAGCTGCGGCCTGAGCACCTCGGCGAGATCAAGGAAATGATGAAGGCGCTCAACCAGATGCTCCGCGACCGGCTCGAGGGCAAGACACCCAGGTTCGAGCAGTTCATGCAGCGCTTCGGCCATTTCTTCGGTCCCGACCCGCCGAAGACGCTCGACGAGCTGATTCAGCATCTCGAGAAACAGATGGCGCAGATGGAGTCGCTGATGCAGTCGCTGTCGCCGGAGATGCGGCAGCAGATGGAGGAATTGCTCGCCTCCACCCTGAACGACCCGGAGCTGCAGGAGCAGATGGCCGAGCTCGCTGCCCAGCTCGAGCTGCTCTCGCCTCGCCCGAGCCTTGGCAACCGATACGCCTTTTATGGCTCGGAGTCATTGCCGCTGCAGGAGGCGCTCTCGCTGATGGAGCGGCTGCAGGGCATCGAGGACCTGGAGGCAGCGCTGCGCGAGGGATACCAGGGCCGGCAGCTGACACGCGAGCAGTCCCAACAGCTGCAGCAATTGCTGGGACCGGATGCGCGCCAGGCGGCGGACCAGATGAGCGAGCTGGCCGCGCAGCTGGAGGAGAAGGGATACGTGCAGCGCGGCCGGCGCGGCATGGAGCTGACGCCACGAGGGATGCGTCGCATTGGGCAGAAGGCGCTGCGCGACCTCTACACGCGGCTCAAGCGCGATCGCTTCGGCGACCACCCGATCACCGTCCGCGGCCTCGGCTCGGAGCGCTCGGACGAGACGAAGGTCTACGAGTTCGGCGATGCCTTCAACCTCGATGTCGAGCAGACGCTGATGAACGCGCTGCGCCGCGAGGGATCACAGCAACCGATCCGGCTGAAGACCGACGACTTCGAGGTGTACCGCTCAGAGTTCAGCGCCCAGTCGGCGACCGTGTTGATGATCGACATGAGCCGGTCGATGCCACTGCGCGGTTACTTCTACGCTGCCAAGAAGGTCGCGCTGGCGCTGGACGCGCTGATCCGCAGCCAGTTTCCCCGCGACTACCTGCAGGTCATCGCCTTCAGCGACTATGCGCGGCCGGTCAAGTCTCATCAGCTGGCGGAGCTCACCTACAACGAGTCGATCTACGGGACCAACATCCAGCACGGTCTGATGCTGGCCCGCCAGTTCCTCAACCGGCATAAGACCGGCAACAAGCAAGTCATCATCGTCACGGACGGCGAGCCGACGGCGCACATGGAAGGCCAGCACGCCGTCTTCTTCTATCCACCTTTGCCGGAGACGTTTCAGAAGACGTTGCTCGAAGTCCAGCGTTGTACTCGGGAGCACATCGTGATCAACACCTTCATGCTCGACAACGACTATCACCTGGTGTCGTTCGTCAAGCAGATGACACGCATGAACGGGGGTCGCGCCTTCTTCGCCAGCGCCGACCGCCTGGGCGACTACGTCCTGCTCGATTACGTCGACCGCAAGCGCAAGGCCAGCCGCTGATCAGGTCGGCTTTACGGGGGAGACTGGCTCGCGACAGATCTGGCCAGCCGGTAATGCCGCTCCATTTCGGATGCATAACGGCGTCCGACGTCATCACGGTGCAAGGGCAGCCAATCCGTGAGCCGGGTCGTGCCGCGGGATGGCTCGCGCGAGACGAGGATGTCCTGCATGAGATCGTCGAGCTCTTCGCGAGTGAGCAGCATGTCGCGGACCACGCGGCCGGCTACGGTGGCGCCGGCCATCGCCAGCACGGGCGGGACGTGCACGACGAGTGTGCGGAGGTTCATCGCCCGCCGAAGCAAATGCACTACTTCGTCAAACGTAAAGATCTCCGGACCGGCGGAATCGACGACGACATCCGCGGCTTGTGAGCCAACCGCCACCTGCAGCCTCGCGTGGTCCTCGACGTGCATCGGCTGCAGCCGGTAGCGGCCATCGCCGGGGATCGCAAAGACCGGAAGGTGCCGCAGCAGCCATGCGATGTTGTTAATCAGGACGTCCCCTTCGCCAAAGAGGAGGGTCGGCCGGACGATCGCATAGGAGAGACCTGAGGAGCGAACCACCTCCTCGAGCGCCGCCTTGCCTCGGTAGTAGCTGCTGATTGAGGCGGTCGGGTTGGCAATGCTGGTCTGGACGACGCGCCGCACGCCGGCTCGGCGGGCCGCGTCGATGAGTCGCTTCGTGTTGTCGACGGCGACCGCGTGGGTGAGACTTCCGCGCGGCGCCCGGACCCAGTAGGTGTTGTAAAGCGTGTCGGCGCCCTGTAGCGCGGTGATGAGGCCATCGATATCCCCGAATTTCAGCGGATGAGCCTCGATGCGTGGCGCGAGCGGATCATCCGGCTGTGGGTGGTTGGTCAGCGTGCGCACGCTCCGGCCGCGCTCGAGTAACTGCGCGGCGATGAATCGGCCGCTGTAGCTGAAGGCGCCGGTCACGACATCGATGCTGCTCACCGTCCCTCAGTCTAGGTACCGCGACCTGAAGGGATTCGGTACGATGCCGAGTCGGTGAAGGACCGGATCGCGGAGCACAACAAGGAGATGTGGGAGCGGCTGGCGAAGGCCGCCATGAACTACACGCGTCCGTTCGGCAGGCCGCCAAAGACGCGCGCGGGTATGCGGCGATTCATGGATCCCCGCGGGCGCCTCAAGGGCGTGCGATTGGCGGGGGCTCGCGTCCTCGGCCAACCCAACTGAAGACGGTCCGCGACCTGGCGGCGCGGCAGCGCGTCAAAATCCGGCTGGTCCGCGGCAACATGAAGGATCTCTCCGTGTTCAAGGATGCCGCCTTTGACGTCATCTGGCATTGCCACTCGCTGGTCTTCGTCGACGACGCGGTCCGCGTGCTCAAAGAGGTCGGCCGCGTGTTGGCGCCGGGTGGCACCTACCTGTTGTCGACCATGCACCCGACGACGCTTCGACTGTATGGCAGCTACAAGGACGGTGGATGGCGCCCGAAGATCACCTATTTCGAGGATAAGCCGGTGCCCTACACCGATGAGTGGGGAATGACCTGGACCCTGGGCAACAAGAAACTGGTCGCCCCAACCATCGAGTTCGGCCACCGGTTCGAAACCATCGTCAACGGGATGGCCGCCGCGGGGATGGTCGTGGACGGGATCTGGGAGTTCTCACCCCGCGATGAGGCCGTTGAGACAGAGCCAGGCTCCGATGCCCACCTCGATACGCTGTTTCCCGCCTTTATCGAGGTCCGCGGCCGGAAACTGCCGGTTCCGGCGCGCGGCTAGGCTCCACGGCCGTGCCGGTCATCGTCCTCAGGACGCTGGTCGCGGCGCCGCCGTCGCGCTGTTTCGACCTGGCTCGTGACGTCGACCTCCATCAGCGCTCGACCGCGGTCTCGCGCGAGCGGGCCGTTGGCGGCGTTACCTCCGGCCTGCTCGGTCCGGGAGACGAGGTGACGTGGGAGGCGACGCACTTCGGGGTCCGGCAACGCCTGACGTCGCGCATCGCAGAATTCGAGCCGCCGCGCCGCTTCGTTGATGAGATGGTCCATGGTGCCTTTCGGCGCTTTCGCCACGAGCACCAGTTCCTCGCGGTCGGGGATGGAACCGAGGTGGTCGACATCTTTGATTACACCTCGCCGCTGGGGCCACTCGGTTGGTTGGCGGATGTCCTCTTCCTTCGTCAGTACATGACTCGGTTGCTACGTGAGCGAAACGCCTATCTGAAACGGGAAGCGGAGTCAGCGGCGCCGCGGGGCTGAGTGGTACGCCGCCAGCACCTCCGCGCGCTGCACCGGCGATAAGTACTTCACGGCCTCGCGGACGGTAATGCCGGAGGCTCGCGACGCGCGTGGCAGCAGCCAGGCAAAGACCGTGTCCGGCTGTGGCTTGCCGGTCTCGCGGAGTACCCAGCCGATCGACTTGCGGATGAAGAACTCGCGCTCCTCCAGCATGCGATCGGCGTAACGCGCGAAGCGGGGAAAGTCGCCACGACCGCGTCGCAGAGGCCGGAGCAGGGCCAGCATGGCAGAGCGCCGCACCCAGAAGTCGCCGTCCGTCGCCCACCGGTCGAGAACCCGGAGCAACGCCGGGTCGCGCTCCACCAGCGGACCGGTAATCGCGATCGCTAGTTCGTCGACAAACGCCCACGTTTTCGATTGACGGACCAATCGCTCCAGCAGGCTGATGTCCGCCCGCTGGAGAAGCGGCTGGAAGGCTTCCAGAAGCAGGACGACCATCATCCGCCGTTCGAACAGCGGCGTTTTCCAGAGCACGCGGACGAGTCTCAGGAGTCCCTGCCGGTTGAGTTCGCCATCCTGCTGCTTGACGGCCCGGACGATCCGCCGCATCTCCGGGAGCCCGACGCCCAGGAACTCGAGATCGCTCTTCAGGTACGCCTTCTCGGCAGGAGCTCGCGCCGGATTGCGATGGCGGCGCAGCTCGAAGTCGATCGCCGCGGCGATCGCTGCCGGCCGGGCCGGCTGCGCTTCAGTGGAGCTTCGGGAGGACCTGTTTCGCGAAAACGTCAATCCACTCGAGCTGGTTGCGGCCGACGTTGTGCAGATAGACGCGATCGAAGCCGAGGTCGATGAACTTTTGGATCTCGCGACGGTGCACGTCCGGGTCCGCGGAGATCAACATGCGGCCCTGGAAGTCCTCGGGCCGGACCAATTTGGCCATTTGCGCGAAGTCATTCGGTGATCGGATGTCGGCCTTGGGGAACTTCATTCCGCCGTTCGGCCACTCGGTCATCGCGTTGCGCATCGCTTCCTCGTCCGTAGGGGCCCACGAAAGGTGGAGCTGGAGGATCCGTGGCATCGTCGATGGATCTTTCCCGGCCTCGCGGGCCCCTTTCTCGAAGCGCTCGAAGACGCCCTCGATTTTTTCTTCGGGCGCGCCCACGGTGATGAGACCGTCGCAGAAACGCCCGGTCTTTTCCGCCGTCACCGGCCCGGCGGTGGCGATGTAGATCGGCGGCGGTTGCTCCGGCATGGTCCAGAGCCGCATCGTCTCCATCTTGTAGTACTCGCCGCTGTGCTTCACGTCCTTTCCGCTGAAGAGTTTGCGGATGATCTCGATCGATTCGAACATGCGGTTGATACGCTCGGCGACCTCCGGCCAGTAGCCAGCCACGAGGTGCTCGTTGAGCGCTTCGCCGGATCCCAACCCGAGCCAGAACCGGCCCGGATACATGGCCGTCATGGTCGCCGCCGCCTGGGCGATGATCGCCGGGTGCGATCGGAACGACGGACAGGTGACCCCGGGTCCGATGTCGCCACGGGTATGCTCGGCGGCTGCCGCCATGAAGGACCACACGAAGGCGGCGTTGCCCTGTTGTGGGGTCCACGGTTGGACGTGATCGGCCGCCATCACCCCGGAGAATCCCGCGGCTTCCGCCTTCGCGCAAAAATCAACCAACTCGCGCGGATGGAACTGCTCGAGCATCGCCGCATAGCCGA
>VBFX01000315.1 GCA_005889395.1 Chloroflexota bacterium | reverse complement strand
GACCCATCCATCGGGGATCCGAACCGTCCAGAAGAGGCCACTGGGCGCGATGCCCGGGCTGATGTCGTGAATTTGATGCGTGTCGGGCGCCAAAGGATCTACCAGACCCTTATAGATGTCAAGTCATATGAAGCCGAAAGTTCCTTTGTGCTCCCTTCCGTCCATGCCGACGTACTCACCACGCATGAACCGGTTGTCGCTGTCGAAGAGCAACGGCGTAGATTCTTGTGTCTCGGTATTCCAGCCGGTACCCGTGCCCTGGACGGCGGCGACCCCGGTGGTGCCGTGGTAGTTGAAGACCGAGCTCGGCTCCACGCCTGGACCGAGGAAGGCGTGGTAGCCAGGGAAGAATCCGCCCGGAATCGCAACCGGATCTTTCCCTGACGCGTCGACGAGTTCTGGGAACCACATCGGCGAGGTCGCCACTGCGGCCGTGGCAACGGCCGTCGTGCTCAGAAACTGCCGGCGCGACATCGCGCGTTGCCAGAAATGATCGTGTCCCACATAGGGCCGGCCGGCGACGGCCTGCCACATGCTGTTGCCCATCTCCACTCCTCCTCGAACGCTCGCCTACGCCCCCAACCTAGGCAAGGTTACTCCGAGTGCTGAAGAAGTCAACCCTTGTCGCCGCAATTAGCCGGTCGGGTGGTCCTGGATCGTTCCCCTAAGTGGGATCTCGGGAAGGAAAAGAGCCACCAGGACGCCCAGCGCCGCGAGCGCGGTCCCAAGAACGAACGCCCGTTCGACCCCGATGGCCAGGCTGACGCGGACCGCGGACAGGACATCGTGGATGACGGCAGTGGGTAGCCGCGCGAACGCCTGGCTCAGGCCCTGGTTCTGGCCGGCGATCAAACCCTCGGCGCCGGATGCGATGCTGCCGGCAAGCTTGGAGCCCAGCGTCGCGGGCAGATGCCTGGGGAGCTCATTCTTGAGGGTCTCGATCACAATGGTCGCCATCACCGGCACGCCCACGACGGCGCCGAGATTATTGAAGAACTGCCGCCCCGCGTTGGCGGTGCCCAGCATGCGATACGGAAAGGCGCTCTGGACCACGACCGACAACGTGGGGAACACGGCACCGACACCGACGCCGGTTATGACCATGGCGACGAGAGCCTGGCTAAATGTCGAGCCGGCTGACAGGCGCGAGAGCAGGAACATCCCGACGACCGCCACCACCATGCCGATCACGGTCTGGAGCTTGTAGCGCCCGGTGCGCGTCGTCAGCTGGCCGCCGACCAGACTCCCAAGGACGAACCCGACCATGAGCGGCGCGAGAACCAGTCCTGAGTCCTGCGCGCTGTAGCCGAGTACACCCTGGGCGTAGAGCGGGAGAAACGTGAGGGCACCGAACAGGGAGACGCCCACCAGGAAGCTGAGGATGACGGCCACAGTAAAGGCGCGGTTCTCGAACAGATGAAGGGTCAGGATCGGCTCGGCGGCGTGGTTCTCCCACACCGCGAAGGCCACCAGCAGAACCGCGCCGGCCACGAGTGCGCCGATCACCTGCGCTGAGCCCCACGGATAGGTGAGGCCGGCCCAGGTCAAGCCGATCAGGATCGGCAGCACGCCGGCGACCAGCAGCGCAATGCCGAGCCAGTCGATGCGGACTCGACCATGCCCGGCGAGCCTCGGCAAAAGGAATCCAATCAGCGCCAGAGCGATCAACCCGAGAGGCAGGTTGACGTAGAACACCCATCGCCAGCCGAAGTGGTCCGTGATGAAGCCACCGACCAGCGGTCCGACGATGCTCCCCAATCCGAAGACGCTCATGATCAGGCCCATCCAGCGGCCACGCTCGCGGGGCGAAAAGATATCGCCGATGGTAGTAACGCCCAGGGCCATCAGCGCGCCGCCGCCAATGCCGGTGAGCGCTCGGGCGGCGATCAGCTCGCCCATGTTCTGCGAAAGACCGGAGCCGGCTGAGCCGAGGAGGAAGACCAGCAGGCCGGCGATGTAGAAGGGCCGCCGGCCAAACAGGTCCGACAGCTTGCCCACGACCGGCACCGTCACCGAAGAGGCGAGCATGTACGAAGAGAAAAGCCAGGCATACAGATCGAGACCGTGCAGCTCGCCAACGATGGTCGGCGCCGCGGTCGACACGATCGTACTGGTGAGGATCGAGGTGAACTGCACCAGCATGACCGCGCCCAGCACCCAATAGCGGCGATCGGCCGGAATCTGGTGGGTCAAGGTTGCGACGGGCCGCACCGCGGAGGGCGGGCTTGGATCGGCTGCGCTCGTCAAGATCTCAAGTTTACCGGCACTTGCCACAATGAGCGG
>VBFX01000314.1 GCA_005889395.1 Chloroflexota bacterium | reverse complement strand
CGATGGCATCGATGCCGTCGATACGCCAGTTCGGGTCAAAGGGCAGTCCACGGTGTCCCCCGATCGGGCAGACGGTAAGTTTGGCACGGTCAACAACATCGGGTCCCAGGGCATCAAGTTAAGCTGGAGCGCGGCGGCCCCTGCCGTCGCCGCGTATGCGCTCGAGATCGACAGCGTCGCCTTCGGCAGCTCGGTGCCGTTTGCCGCTACCGGGTGCCTGCCGCTGCAGCTGCCCTGCTCGGCAGGCTTCATCGGGAATGACGCGGTCCTCGCCACGTTCACGGCGCCAAATCCACCACCCGTGCACATCACCAGGAGCCGCTTTTATCGGGCCGGCTCCTTTGGCGTCGAGCTGAACAGTCCGATACGTCCTCTCATCACCCACAACAACTTCGACTGCAACGGCACCGGTTCTTCCAAACCCACGCAAACCTGCGTCGGGACCGGGCTCAAGTACTCGGCGATCTACCTCAACGACGCGACCGTCGACCTGGAGAACAGCGTCATCGATAACGTTGGGCACGAAGACGGGCTCGACGCCATTGTGCTTAACGGCACGATCGTCTACGCGCCCGGCCTCACCGCGCCGCGACTGACCTGGATCAACGCGACAAACGATGCGGTGAACGATCACGGCCTCGGCTACCTGCTGGACGGCAACCTCACCCTCAACAGCGGAACCTTCTTCGTTCCCGGCGGCAGTGTGGTGAAGTCGAAAGGAGCGATCAACCTCAGCGGGGCGGCTCTCGACGCCAGTGACACCTCAAAGCCAGGCACGAAAGTCTTTACCAGCTTGCGCGACAACGTGAACATCCAGAGTTGTCCATCGGTTTTCGTACAGTCCTGTCCCTCGATCATCCCGGCCGGGGAATGGGGCGGCATCGACCTGGTGGGTTCTGCCACAGACACCGCCCTGCGAAGCGCAACCTGGAGCACGATCACCAACGCCGCCATCCTGTACGCCACGACTGGCGTCCACATCACGAACGGCAATTCCCTGGTCATCAGCGGGAGCGCGATCGGCCCGACCTTCGCCGACGGCGTGCTCGGCGAGGGGACGCCGCTGGCCGTCACCGGGACGACCTTTGGCTGCCCCACCGGGGTTTGCAGCGGGCCGAGCAGCGGCAACCACGGCGTTCTCGCGGACTTCCGCAATAGCGGACCGCCCACGACCGGCCTGAAGATCGGCGGCCCCAACTCGGTGGACAAGAACACGTTCCAGGGCAGCGTCAACGAGGCGATCCGCGGGGTAGGTCTCGCCGGCCAGCCGGTCGACATCGAGAACAATGCGATCCAGAACGCCGGCGCGACCGGGTCGGCGGGAAGCGCCGGCATCTACCTGCAAGGCGCCAACACGCTGACGCTGAAGGGCAACGACGTCGTCGGGAGTGGCACGGGAACGCTGCATTACCCCGCCATCTGGCTGGACGGGGTCAGCCATGCCGACTTCAACGGTCCGATCAGCGGCAACACCGGCTTCGCCAACGGTCTCAACGCAATCGCTTTCCACGGCGACAGCAAGGCGCTCGCCTGGCAAACGATTGCAGCCGGCGGCCTGCTCGGTTACCTCGTCGATGGCAACCTGCTGATCGCCGGCAATTTCACACTGGCCAACGGTGACTACGCCACGATCCTGGCCGGCACGATTACCGTCCAGAACGGCAGCCTGACTTCCACCGGCGCGGAGCTGACCAGCCTCAAGGCGATGACGCTGCCGGTGCCGAGCTGCGGCTCGGTCTTTGTCCCGAGAGCGTCGGGCGTCTGCCCGGCGACGACCCCGGGCGATTGGGGCGGCCTTGTCCTCGATGCCGGGAAGGCTAACCTGCTGACCAGTTCCGCGGTTCGTTACGCCGCGACCGGGATCGCGATGGGCACTCCAACCGGGACACGCCTGGCCCAAAACCTCACCCTGACCAACACCAGCATCACCAGCACCGCGGCTGACGGGGTCAGCACGCGCTCGCCGGTGTCGATCAGCGGCGGTGCCTTTAGCAACAACGGTGCCCACGGGATCAAGATCGACCTGACCGGCGTCACCTCGAGCCCGTTCCAGCCGCTCGTGCTTTCGGGAACGACGATCGGCGGCAGCGGGCAGGAGGGCATCTTTGCTACAGGCCTCGCCGGCCAGACCGTGCGGATCGACCAGACGAGCATCGACCACACCGGCGCCTTCGGAATCAACCTCAAGGACGCCGGCAAAGAC
>VBFX01000305.1 GCA_005889395.1 Chloroflexota bacterium | reverse complement strand
CCTGACGAGGATCGCAGCGGCGGCTTCGAGCGCGGCGGATGGGCCATACCACTTCTCGACACCGAAACCGGGGACTATCTCAACCAGGTCTACGGCGGCGCGGCCGCGTTCCTCTTTGGCCGGCGGACGTACGAGATCTTCGCCGGCTCCTGGGGAGCGATGGCCGATGCGAGCACGAGCCCGATCGCCGCGGCGCTGAACAGCCGGCCCAAGTACGTGGCATCGACCAGCCTGGCCGACCCGCAGTGGGCGGGCACGACTGTCCTGCACGGCGACGTCGCCACGGCCGTCGGTGATCTGAAGGCACATCAAGACGGCACACTGCTGGTGCCCGGCAGCGGTGCCCTCGTCCGATGGCTGCTCGCCAACGACCTGGTCGACCAACTCGACCTGCTCACCTATCCCGTCGTCATCGGCCAGGGCACACGACTGTTCCCCGATTCCGGTCCGGACGTCGCGCTCGACCTGGTCAACTCGCGGACCACTTCCCGGGGCATCACCATCCAAACCTATCGGCCTCTCGGGCGTCCGGAGTACGTAACCTCCACGGTCGACCCCGAACACGTCATGCGCGACGCGACCTCGGGTCGGCGCAGCTAAACACGCCCAAGATCCGTCCAGGCCTCATCACAGGCCTAGGTGCCCGGCGCTCGACCTGGTGGTCTGGCGCTCCACATCACGACCCCGATAACCTGCGCCGACACGGCATGGTCGGATGAGCCGACAGGGGCACGGTCGGGCGAAGGCGGACGAAATTCTTGTGACGCGTCTCCCGCGCCTTGGCGCTGGCACGGGTCCGGAGCTGGCCGGGTCGTCAAAATTGGTCAGGATCAGGATCGGTGCCGGCCGGACCTTTACATCTCTATACACGGCTCCGGGTAACGGGCCAGCAGTCCGCGTTTTAGCGGCGAAGGAGGCCTGATACATATGGTTCTCAACCTTGATTTCGACACCATCCTGGTCTGGATCCTCGTCGGCTTGGTGGCCGGATTCTTCGCCAGCCACTTGGCCCTGGGCCATGGCCTGGGGCTTGTGGGTGACGTTATTGCAGGCGTTGTGGGTGCGCTGGTAGGCGGTTTTCTGGCCGGCGTCTTCCACTGGAGCATCACGATCGTCGGGCATCCGATTCTCAGCGCGATGCTGATCGCGTTCATCGGAGCAGTGATCGTTCTCATGGTCCTCAGGGTTTTCAACGCAAGCGGCGTCAGGCGACGCGCTTACGGGAGCTGAGCGGGAGCTCCCGGCCGTTGGCGGCACGATGCGGCGCCTGGTCTCCAGGCGCCCGTCGCCGTCGATCGTCAACGGAAGCCATCGGGAAATTGAATTTCGTGCTCTTGCCGCGAAAAAGCAGTGACCCCAGCAAACCCGTCCGGCTTGCGCCTTTCGAATCCACCGGGGCCGGAACGATCATCGCACCTACCGTTCGCCTGTCAATAGAGGAAATTGTCGCTAGGCCACGATTCATAGCCGTAGCTTGGCGCTGGCCTGGCGACGTCAGCGTCAGGGCGGCGTCAGCTCGATCTGCTTTGAGAGAGCGTGCGCGGTTGAGACGTCGGCGTCGCTTTCCACCCGCCGCGTCGGATCAAGAGCACCCGGTTGTTCGGCGACGAGAGCTGGAAAACACCCCCTATCTCGAGGGCGTGCAGGGTGCGGATTTCGAGAAAGGTCGCGAGCGCGGACGGGCGTTCTCGCTGGACGAGGCGGTCGACTACGCCCTTTCGGTCGAAGCTGAACGCGGCTGTTTATCGGCGGCGTCGTGTCGCTGCTGGGCAACGGCGACGCGGCGGCGGTAATCCTGTCCGACGAAAGGTCAGACCGCAACAGCTTCGGCCGTAAGCACCTCACGAGGACGACTCCGCCGCTGAGAGCCGCGGTATGCCGCCGGCGTGCACCCTAGATGTCGCTGGAATGCTTTCGTGAAGCTCGACTCAGACTCGTAGCCGACGCTCTGCATCGCAGCGCTGACCGACAGGCGTTCCGCGTCCAACAGCTGCGCCGCTCGAAGGATGCGGCATCTTGCCAGATAGCGCATCGGCGATTCGCCGACACACCCGGCGAAGCGCTGAGCAAAGTTAGACCGTGACATTGCCACTGCGGATGCAAGCCGCGCCACTGTCCAGTCCGTCTGAGGCGACTCAAGGATGAGCTCGAGCGCTGCTCCTACGCGCGCGTCGTCAAGGCCGTGGATCCATGGCGCGGCCGCGCGCGAATCGACCGCCAGCTGCGCGCGCAGGATCTGCACGAGCAGTAGTCCGCAGAGAAGATCGGTCAGCGCGCCGGAGCCGGGGAGCGGCATCGCCGACTCCGCATCCGCCATCGCGACAAGACCCTCGATCATTCCCGGGCCCGAGCCCGCGTTGATGTGGATCAGGTCCGGCAGCGCTCGGAGCAGAGGATGACTGGTGTGGCGCTCGAACTTGAAGAAGCCGCACAGCATTGTGGCGTGATCGCCGCCGCCGGCGATGCCGATCGACGGGAAACGTCCCGGAACACAGTGCTGCATCAGATCGGCGAACGAAGTGATCGGCACGTCTGGTTCGCTCATGAGCTCGTGCCGCTGGCCGCGCATCAGCACGGCCACGTCCCCGGCGGAGAGACGGGTCGTGCGGCCCTCCTCAGTCCGAAGCCATCCAGATCCCGAAAGAACGACATGGAAGACGGCGGCGCCGAACGGTTCGAGGCCCAGACCCCAGGGCGCCGTCAGCTCGGCGCGGGCAATCAATGATCCGGACATTGGGATGCTTCGCAGTGCCACGCTCAACGGATCCACGGTGTAGTTCTACTCCTTAACTGTCG
>VBFX01000304.1 GCA_005889395.1 Chloroflexota bacterium | reverse complement strand
CAATCTGAGCCTGCTGCCACCCGGGCAGGATTACACCGTCAAAGCCGCCTTCACCGATGCCAACGGTGTCAACCGCGGAGCCGACGTCGTCATCGCCGGTCACAGCGTTGGTCAGGTGACGGGCGTCGAGCTTTCCGGGAAACGGGCGGTCGTCACGATGCGGGTCGCGTCGCGGTATGCGCCGCTACACCAGTTCAGTACGGCGCGCATCCGCTACTCCACGCTGCTGGCGCAGAAGTACGTCGAAATCGCGCCGCGCGACGGCGGCGCCGAGCTGCACAGCGGCGCCACCATCCAGGGCGAAAACACGCTGAGCCCGGTGGACTTCGACCAGTTCCTCAGCGCGCTGGATCCGGTTACGCGCGCGCGCCTGCAAACCCTCATCCAGCAGGCCGGTGGCGGACTACAGGGCCAACAGCAAACCATCAATGACCTCCTCTCGCAGCTCAACGGGCTCTCGCAGGAATCGGTCGCGCCCTTGAGTACCTTTCATCAGCACGATCCTGACCTCGACCGTATCGTGACCAACCTCGGAGTCACCAGCGATCGGTTGGCGCAGAGCCACCAGCAACTCGGCGACCTGGTCGCCAGCCTGGGTGACGTCACCGGCACGCTGGCGCAAAACGACCAGGCGCTTGCCGCCCTCCTCACCCACCTGGGCAATGTCATGGGCGACTTCGATGCCACCCTGGCAGGCAACGAACAGAACTTGCACACGATCGTCGTCACGCTCGATCCGCTCCTGGTCGAGCTGAACGGCACGCTCAGCATCGTGGCATCCGATACCCACAGCAGCATCGGCGCGATCAATACCAACAACCGGGTGTTGCAGCCGGAGCTCGTGAGCGCGGTGTCCCAGACGGATGCGGCGGGGCAACACTTGCTCCGTCAGTATTACGTCGTCAACCCCGCCTGCGACCAGGTGAACGTACAGCCCAACCCGCAATGTCAGACGGGCGTCGGCCAGGCGCCGCAGAACGTGACGCCGCAGACACTGCCGTCGCTGCCGAGCCTGCCACTGCCGAAGTGCCTCCCGACCCCGTCGCCACCCAAGCTGCCCACGCCGACCCTGTCGCCGCTTCCCTGTCCGACGATTTCCCCACCAGCGGTTCCAACGCCGCCCTGCGTGCCGGCACCGCCCTTACCAAAAGTGCCGACGCCAAGCCCGAGCCTCTCTGTGTGTCCATCGGTGCCGGGATTGGTCCCGCCGCTTGGCATTCTTCCCGACTGGTTGAGCATCCTGCTGTTCGGGGCACCGCAATGAGATCCCGGCGCCTGGGCGGCGCTCGGCTGGTTGGGTTGCTCCTCACGGTCGCAGCCGCGGCCTTCGCGGTCATCGTCTTCCTCCCCTTCTCCCTACCCTGGAACCAGAGCTTGCACCTGCAGGTGGAGGCGGGCGCCTACGGCGAGCTCAATTCCGGCGCCTGGGTCGAGCTCAACGGCGCGCGGGTAGGGTCCGTCGACCGCGTGGAGTCCCGCGATGGTTTTTCGCTGATCCGCATGTCGATCGAGCGGCGCTTCGCCGGGCTTTTGCACGCCGACACCACGGCCGCCATCCGGCCCCATGGTCTGCTGGGCCCCAAGTTTGTCTCCCTAGAGGGCGGCACCACGGGCCGCCTGGGCGACGGGTCCTTGATCCCGCTCTCACGTACGACGGTGTCGACCGACCTCGACCAGGTCTTGAACTCGCTTCAGCCTGACGTGCGGGCGAATCTCAAGACCATCTTCGTCGAGCTCGGCCGGGCCGCTGACGGGCGCGGCGCCGCCATGAATGGCGCCATCCAGGCGCTCGGACAATCGTCCGCCGACGTGTCCACCACCACCGGCGTCCTGCACAATCGCGCCGACGACCTGGCCGGCTTGATCGTCGCGAGCGAGCAGCTCGATCGGGACCTGCAGAATGCGCCGATCGACCGGCAGATCGCGGACACCGACCTGGTGCTGAGCGCACTGGTCAAGGTGGAGAACTCGATCGGCTCGGGTATCGATCACACCGCGGCCGTCACCCAGGAACTGGACACCGTTATGAGCGGCAACTCGCAGAGCCTGGCGCATGTCCTCTCCAAAGGACCGGCGACCGTCGCCAACTTGCGGACGGTTGCGAGCGAGCTCGACGCCATCATCGTGGGGATCAACCCGGCCCTGCCCTGCCTGATGCAGGCCGTGCTGGAAACAAAGTCGGCGTTCGGTGGGCGCGACGGCAACGGCTACTACGTCCGCGTCCAGGTCGTGGCGACCAGCGGCACAGCCCCATTGCCCGGCTGCGGCGGATCTCCCACATCGCAAACGCCTCCACTCCGTGATCAGGATCTTGTTGCGCTCTTCCTTGGCAACTAGGGATACCGCGTCCTCGCCGCCGCGGGCGACGTCGCGTCAGCCCCTGTCTTTGTTCACGATCCCGTCGCGCTGGCCGGTCATGCTCTTGCTGCTGGCGCTCCTTCTATCAGCGGGGAGCGCGGTTGGGCTGACGCGCCTGCGTCCGGACGCGCGCGTCGATCTCCTCGTCGACCCCAATGGCGCGGCGTTTAAGGACCAGGCGCTCTTCGCCGACACCTTCGGCGCCGACCCGGTCGTGGTGATGGCGAAGCCCGCTTCCGGAAGCAGCCTGATCACTCCCGACCACATCGTCGGCCTGTCCCACCTCGAAGGGAAGCTTCACCAGGCGGCGGGCGTCAAGAAGGTCTACGGCCCGGGAACACTGGTCAACACGCTCGCGATCAGCACCACCACGATCCTGCTCGACGCCTGCGCCCAGGAGGGGAAGGCCGCGGAGGCCTCCGCGCGCCAGCGGCCTTTCCACAGCTGGGCGTGCCCGCGGTGAACAACCCGACCTTCATCCAGGGGGTGCTACTCGAGCCCGATGGCCAGCACGTCCGCCCCTTCTGGAACTGGGCGATGCCGGACATGCAGCACGCGGTGATCACCGTCCGGCTCGACCGCAATGCCTCACTCGACCAGGTCCGTCACGTCATCGACATCGTCAACAGCGCATCGACGAGCGGCGACCTGAAGGAGCTTCACGACCTGCGATTCACCGCGTCGGGCTCACCAGCGCTCACGCTTTCGGTAGCTGATTCCATCTTGAGTTCGCTCGCGCTGCTTGTTCCTCTGGCGCTGGTTGCGGTCCTTGTCGTCGCCCTCCTTGCCCTGGGCGCCTCGATGCTGCTCACCATTCTGGTTGCCGCGCTCGGTGCGCTCTGGACTGCGGGCATCGCCGGCTTCCTCGGCCTGCCGGTCACGCCCGCAACGCTGGTGGTGCTGCCAGTCGTGCTCGGGCTGGCCGCCGACTACTTGATCCAATCGGTGAATCGGGTGATGGAAAGTGAGGGAACGCTGGAGGAGCGCCTCACGCTGGCGGCGCGCCGGATTCTGCCCAGCACGGGACTGGCCGCGGCCGCCACCGCTGCCGGGATGCTGGCCTTCGTCGCGTCGGGGATTCCGCTGATCCGCCAGTTCGGGCTCTTCATGGCGCTGGGCGTGGTGATGGCCTGCCTGGCGAACTACCTGGTCGGCCTGCCATTGCTCCTGCTGCGTGGCCGACGCGTTCCGTGGGCGCTCAAGGGTGGCGGATTCCGTGCGGCCGCGGGCCGTCGCATCGCTCGCATGGGAAGGCTGGCGCCGCCAGTAGTGGTCGCACTCCTGGTCATTGGGCTGGCCGGTTGGGCCGCCCTTCCCTCGGTCAAGATCGAAACCGACCCCGCGCAGCTGGTCTCCGCGAACGATGCCGCGTTCGTCCAGGCTGAGGCAGTTCGCAAAGAGATCGGGCTCACCGGCGAGATCGACCTGCTGGTCCAGGGTCCGGACCCGGCTGCTCCGGACGTCGTGAAATGGCTCGACCAGGCGAGCCGGCATGCGGCCGCCCAGTCAGGCGGTGATCTCAAGCCGCTGGAGAGTCTTCCCGCGTTCCTCGCTGGCTTCAACCAGGGCACGCTGCCCGACCCCGACCGTTCCGCGTTGATCCTGAGCCGGATCCCGAGTTATTTCAGTAGCGCCGTTTACGACAAGTCGCAGGGTCTGGCGCTGACGATCTTCGGATTGCCGCACGTGACATCGGTCGAGCGTGATCATGTCCTGGTCACGGGACTCGACCAGGTCGCGAGTCCACCATCCGGGTACCGCGCCTTCCCA
>VBFX01000303.1 GCA_005889395.1 Chloroflexota bacterium | reverse complement strand
AAGTAGGTGGCGATCAGCGCATGCAGCCCGGACGTCGAGATGTTGGGATTGGTCTTGCCGAGCCGGAAGGCGCCCCAATCAGGGCGACCGTAGGTGCCCCAACCGGTCTGATTGCTCGCTAATTTGAGTAGGTCGGCCCATCCGACGTCCTTATCGGGCCAGCCAAGTTTGATGGCCATCTCTCTCGGCATGCCGATAACCAGCGGGGAACGGAACAGGCTGGGCGAGTCTGACTGGACGAGATTGGGGTGCTGGTGGTCTAGCAGAAGGATCCAGGTGATCGCCGCGGGAAGCCAGGCATCGGGACGAGGTCCGTCGATCGCCTCGTTCCATCCACGGGCGAGCGCCTGCTCGGCGGCGCCCGAGGGCTTTCGTGTGACGGTGACGTCGATGCAGCGGTCGCCGACCATCGGACGACTGCGTTCGAACTCGCCGGAGAGTTGCACCAAGAGGCTGGATTTCTCCTCGGACGATGTGACGGCGAACTGGACGCACGGCGGCGGCGGGGCCATTCGCCACGTCAAAAGGACTGCCACCAGCGACGCCAGCGCCAACGGCCCCCAGCGATGCATTCGCCTAATCCCGAGCCAATACTAGCTGGGCCGCATGAGCACCGATATGAGTACCGCTTGCGCCTTTTCTCGCCCGATTCAGGCGGCCCTTCGACGTCAGCATGGCCTCATGCCTGATGAAGCCAGAGCTACGGGTCGCGTACATCAGATCGGGAGGACATCGATGCTCCTGCTGCTGTCCCTGTGGTTCGGACTCATCACGGTGGCGGTGTTCGCCCACTGGCTGAATCTGCGTGCCACAACGACCGCGCGGGTGATTGCGGCTGATGGTCCTCATACCGGCGCGTACCAATACGCATACGTGATCGCCGAGCGGAGCTGTCTCGGAACCGCCAGCGCAGGGCCGCCTTTGCCGGAGCCCAGCGAAACCATCCAAATCCATTACGACCCAAGCAACATTTGCGACAGCATGATCGACCCGGCCGGCCAGTTAGCCGTCTTGTTGATCGCAGAACTCGTCTTCGGGCCGTTGCTGGCCTTGATGGTCGTAGCTTGCTGGCCTCGTAAGAGCCCGGAATGAGCGGCCGTGAGCACCAGCATGCGTACAACAGGCGCCTTTTCCCGCCCGATTTCTCCGCTATCCGGCTGCAACGCTGTCGCCATCAGGAAGGGAGGTCGAACAATGGCAACACAGCTCGGTAGCGGCAGGTTGACGGCCGAGGTGCCGCCACCCACGTTCCGATCGGCGCATTCGCGGGCGATCTGGGCAATCGGGTCCCTTGTCGCCTCAATCGCGGCCACCATATCCACGCTTACGGTCGTGTCTGACTACTTCTACCTGCGCGTAGGGTCGCGCTACGATGCCCTGCTGATCGGCGGAAGCATGCTCCAGCTCCTCGTCGGAGCCGTATGCGTCATTACCTTCCTCCGTTGGTTCAGCTGCGCCTATCGGCAGCTGCCGGCACTCGGCGCGCGGGAACTGCAGTTCACCAGCCGGTCCGCCGTGGCCTGGTGGTTCGTACCGATCGCCTTCTTCTGGGTTCCCCTGCGGATCGCGATCGAATTGTGGAAGGGAAGCGACCCCTCAACCCCAGCAACCAACCGGGCATCTCGGCGAGCGATGTCGACGCCAATCTTGCTCGGTGTCTGGTGGGGCACGTGGTGGGTCGCCCTCCTCCTCGATAACTTTTGGGCGGCGCCGCAGCGCGCGGCAGGGCTGGCCATCGCGGTCATTGCCCAGATCGATGGGCGCCAATCCAGGCAGCATGCGCGACAGACGGAGGGCCGGCCATGAGTCAGCCAACTGCCCATTCTGAGCCACCGTCGGCGGCGCAGGGCGGCCTCAACCTCTATCGGAGGCCATTGCGGGTTGGCATCCTTGCCGTGCTGGCGGGTATCACTTACCCCACCTGGTGGACCTGGCAGCTCTTCAAATTCACCAGACGCGAGGGTTTTCCGCGCGCCAGTTCGTTCTGGTGGACGCTGATACCGATCGTCGGGGTGGTAATGGTCTGGCGCCAGCTGGACGACCTGAAGAAGGCTGCCGGCAGCAAGGCACGCGTCCATCCGAAACTCATCGTCGCCCTGCTCGTCGCCGGCTCCCTTGCACTCCAGGCGGGCCGCCTGGCCAACCGCTCGCTCGGAGGTTTGTTGCTTATTTTGCTGCTCGCATTCCTGCTCACGGGGTTTGCCATCTACCTCGCCCAGCGTTCGATTACGTCGTATCTGCGAGCCACCTATCCGCTGGAGAGAGAGCGGCGCCTCAGTGTCGGTGAAGTCGCCGCCACGCTACTGAGCCTGCTCCTGTCCGCCGCCCTGGGCGGACTTCTCTACTACTGGACCGTCGCCGACGCGGGCCCTGTGATCAGCTACCTGCCCGCCGCCTCGCCAGTAACCGACCTTCCGGTGTCCGCGGGTTGGACGGCGTACCGCAATACGGATGCCGGCTTCACCATCCAGCTGCCCGCCGGCTGGGCCAGCGTGAGCTACGACCTGGAAGCTCAGCAGGAGAAACCGACGAAGGTTATCAAGTTCTATGCGGAGGCAAACAACGGGAGCGCCAATCTCGTAATCGCCAGGGAAAACGGCAGTCCCACGTCCCTCGATCGTTTTGCCAGGAACGCAGCCGCCGCGCAGGTGGGCGGAGATATACAGCTAATGGAACAGCATCGGGTTACACTGCCAGCCGGCGAGGCGGTGCGCATGATGTTCAGCGAAACCTATCTGGACGCCGACGGCGTTTCGGTCACTAACCACTACGTCGAGTACGCACTGGTGATGACGAAGGCATTCCGCTCGAACGGCTACCTCCTACGGTTCGGCGTCCTGGATGCCGTGACGGACGAGATGCAAAGCACGATCGACCAGATCGTATCCACGTTCCGCGTACTCTGACGACAGGCCGATTCGCGCTTTAATACGCAAATGGAGGCGCCGGCGCAGCCGCCCGCCGATCTCCTTCCCGTGCAGCGGGAAGCGACCCTGGCCTATCGAGCGATACGGCTCTGGGCCGTGCCCCTGCTTCATGCGCTGTTTCGCATCACGGTCGAGGGTCGGGACCGGATTCCGACCGATCGTGCCTATGTGCTGATCGCCAACCATCTCAACTGGCTGGATTCGTTTGCCATCCTCGCCAGCTTCCCGGCCGAGCCCCGCATCCATTTCCTCGGCGACACCACCATGCTCGTGACGCGCAAGGTCCAATGGGCGCTGGTCAAGAGTGTGGGAGGATACATCCCCGTCAACCGCCAGGCTCGCCCCGACCTGGTGCTCTTCGAGCAGGCGAACCGATGCCTGGAGCGAGGTGGCGTGATCGCGATCTACCCGGAAGGCCACTACGGGGCGACCGAGGGCGAGATCTCACCGTTCAAGAAGGGGTTTGCGCACTTCGCCGTCGACAACCATGTGCCGGTGTTGCCGGTGGCACTCTCCGGTACAAAGGATCTGTGGTTGCGGAAACCGATTCGCCTGATCATCGGCCAACCAATCGAGAGCACCGGGCAGACGGTCGAGTCGATGGTCACCCTGGCGGAGGCCCGAATGCGCGAGCTGCTGCCGCCCTACCACGACCCCGGCGGCGCCAAGCTGCTACGGCGGCGCCTTACGCACCTTTTCTGAGGTTCCGCCGTTATCCCGGCGGATGAAGAACTGGGCGAAACAGCTGGCCGGCGCCGCGCTGGTGCTGGTCTTCGCGCTGGCGGTCGGCGGATTCGTGATGGTCCTCCGTGCCCAGCAGGGCAGCCTGGCGGCGACGATGGCTGAGGCGCATATCCATGCCGTGAGCCCGCCGGATGGTGCGACCAACGTCCCGGTCAGCGGCGAGATCCGCGCCGAGTACGTCAGCCGGCCCGCCAACGATCCAACCATAAAGCTCGAACCGCCTGTCGGCGTGACGCTCGACAACCCGCATTGGGATGGCACGACCTTCGTCATCGACTACCGCGGCCTGCGTGCCAGCAGCCTCTACCACGTCGAGCTCGACCAGGACGACTGGACTGGCAAGGGCGAGCACAAGCAGATCAAAGTCCGCTGGTCATTTCACACGGGCACCGAGCAGCACGTCGCCCCCAGCCCAAGCCCCAACCCGACATCCGCAACCAGTGCATCGCCTTCGGTTAGGCCCTCGACCTCCGGACCGCTCATCTGGTACGGCGGCCCTTCCAACGACCTGCATGGGGTGGATTGGAGCGGAAGGCCGGTCAAGAATCTGAGCGCCGGGCCCATGATTCAATCGCCAGACGGCTTACTTCTCTGGCGCCGCCCCAACACCCCGGGTGGGAACAGTGCGGTTTACGACGCGAACGGCGACCCGGTTGGCTTTGTTCCAGTCGACCAGAACATGATGTGGGCCGACGACGGGCGAACCTTCTGCGGTATGACCTCGACGCCGACGGCTTCTTATGAGCTCGACATGCTCAGGATCAATGCTCCGCGGGTCCGTGTCGGAACCGTCCCTGTTACCCCGGGAACAAATCAGGTCCCGGTGCTGGCTGCCTGCAGCGTGCTGACTCAGCGGGCCGTCGTAATCGGCCAGTCGAACGGCCAGTACATCGCCGAGCAGTTTGCGGGCAACACCAGCGGCCCGGCGACCCTCATCCGCCAGCTGCCGAGCGGCACCACGGTCGGCCAGTTTTCGGGCATCGTGGTGCAACGCTTCTCCTGGGACGGCTCGCTGGTGGTTGGCAACACGTTCGGCGACCCGAGCGTGCAAGAGGCCCAGGTGATGCGCTACCGTACGCACGAGATCGTCTGGCACCAGTGCATGTGCCCGCATCCGCACTGGCTGACCGTCCTTGCACAGCCGAACGGCTCGAAGGTGGCCGTTGTCGCGAGCACGGACGACGGCGCCCATGTGTCCTTCAACATCGTGGACGCCAACGGGACGTCGAAGTCGGTCACGATTGCCAGCACCCCGATTACGCCGGCATTCTAGGGCCGACCCGAGCGCAGGATGCTCCAGGCGATATAGACGCCCAGCACACTCGCCAGCACAAAGCCCGCAAGCAGGATGGCGCCGGTCTGCGGATCGCTTCGGACGTGGTAGGCGGAAAGCAGGACGGCGAGCGCGACCACGAACCCCGCGGCGATGATGCCGAGCACCAGGCGATTCGCAATCCGCTCCAGCCGGCGGATCATGGCCTCGAAGCCGGTTGGCCGGATCGCCACCTCGACATCGCCGCGTTGCAGCGAGCTCAGCAGCCGGCGCACCTGTTGCGGCAGCTCGATGCCGAGCCGCGCCAGGTCGATGCCGGCCTGGCCGAACGCCTTCCCCCAGCCGAGCGGCGAGAAGTGACGCACCATCATGCCCCGCGCGTACGGTCCGAGCACGGCGGTGAACTCGAAACTCGGATCGAGACGGGTGACCAGGTTCTCGTGCATCAGCACGGTCTTCAGCAGCAGCGCGTAGCCGGGCGGAAGATGCAGCCGGTGGCGGCGGATCACGCCGAGGACGTCGTTGAACACCGGGCCAATCGCGATTTCGCCGACCGGCCGGCCGTAGTAGCGGGATCGAAGATGCTCGACGTCGCGCCGGAGCGCCGCCCGGTCGATGTGACGGCCGGCGACACCGAGCTCGTAGAGAACATCGACCTGCCGGTCGGGGTCCTCGGTCGTGTAAGCGAGCAGCGCCCAGACAAGCTGCTCCTGGACGCGCGGTCCCA
>VBFX01000302.1 GCA_005889395.1 Chloroflexota bacterium | reverse complement strand
CGGAAACATCTCGCGAACGCTTCCCGATGGGCAGTCCGCCGCTGAGGTCGTCAGCGGCTGGCTTCCGGAGGGAGCAAGGTACGCCAAGGCGTTTGGAACGCTGTCGGCACCCCTCCTTGGTTCGAGCGCGCATCGAACACCGGAGCCAGCGGTGCTCTTTTACACGACGGACGACGCCGGGGCCGCGTCCGAGGTCGAGCGTCTGATCGCGCTTGCCGGGTTCGAGCCAGTGCGAGCAGGCCTCGTCCGCGATTCGCTGCGAATCGAGGTCGGCGGCGACCTGCACGCGTTCGGAGGATTGAATGGTCGCGCGATCGATAAGCAAGAAGCGCACTCACTGGTCAACTCCTCCAAGCGCACAGCGGTCTGAGGACGACCTGCGGGGTGGCCGCCTTCACTGAAAAAGAGCTCGAGTACCTTCGCAGCCAGCGCCTGGCGCGGATGGCGACGGCAGACTCTGGCGGGCAGCCGCACGTTGTGCCGGTCGGGTTCAGGGTCTCGGCTGACGCAGCCGCCATTGAAGTTGGCGGCCGCAATTTCGGCAACACAAGGAAGTACCGCGACATTCGTGTCAATCCCCGAGTCGCGATTGTCATCGACGACCTCGCCAGCGTCACCCCGTGGACGCCGCGCGGCATCGAGGTCAGGGGGACGGCGGAGCTGCAGGCTGGAGGAGTAGGAGGAGGAGGCCCCGTGCCATCAGATCAGCCATGGGCGCGGATCACGCCCGAGCGAATCGTGAGCTGGGGCATCAACTGAGTTGAATAACCTGTAACGCTCATACTCCCCCGATGAGCGGGGTGCCCCTGGTCGACGCCGGCCCCGAGCTGATCGAGCGCGAGCAGGAGTCCACAGTCCTGGACGGCCTGGTAGATCGTCTTCGCGACGGCGGGGGCGTGGTCGTGGTCCGCGGCGAGGCCGGTATCGGAAAGTCGGCGCTGCTCCAACGAGTGCGCAGGCGAGCGGAAGCGGAGGGTGTCCGACCGCTCATCACTGTTGGAGTTGAATCAGAAGCCGAGTTCGCCTTTGCCGGCCTGCACCAACTTCTGCGCCCGGTCATCGGCGCGCTGGCGCACCCCGACCAAACTCTCCTTGTTTGAACTGCCGGGATCGGTTCAAGTCGATCACGAATTCAACCGGCCGCCCAATCAAAGCCGCCCAATCAAAGAAGTGTGTCAAACGACGCCTCGGTGAAGTTCCTCTAGATAGTTACGACCGCAAGCGCTGGGGCTGCCCGTGTTCGACTGGGAAGCCCTGGATCACCTCGAGGTTGTTGCCCCGGCCGGCATCGAAAGCCTTATCGGTCGCTATTCGTGTGAGACTCGGCCTGCACTCGTACCGCCGGCCTGACTCCCGGTCCAGATTTGCTCCGACGCAACCGCCCCGACCACGTCGACCATCCGTCGTGCGGCCTCATCGTCGGGTGAGGCCCGACTCTGCCAGCGAATGCCACGTCCAGAAGTTGAGTGCGTGGCGGAGGGCAAGCACCAAATTCGCGCGGCGGCACGCGGCGACCACGTATGGCCGGCCTTCTCATATCGTTCGCGGATTGTTCACACCATGCTCACAACTGGCCTGGAGGATGAACAGATTGGTGCGCTACTTCAATCCAGTAACCCGTTTTCTGCTGGCAACGCCGCTGCACTCATTGATGAGCGGGCGCCTGATGCTGCTTAGCTTCACCGGGCGAAGGACAGGACGCTCGTACACGACGCCGGTGAGCTACGTCCGCCTAGGCGATTCGCTGCTGGTTCCGGGAGGCGGTGGGTGGTGGAGGAACCTCGAGGGCACTTCGCAAACCCAGGTATGCCTACGCGGAGTTTGGAGTGCGGTTACTCCGGAGGTAATCTCTGAGCCAATCGCTGTGGCGGAACTCATGCAACGAATGCTGGCCGTGAATCCGGCACTCGCCTTGTTCACCGGTATCAAGCCTGGCCTGGACGGTCGGCCAGACGCGGCGGCACTGGCGCGCGAGCGGCTGCGCGGGTTCGTCGTCGTCCGACTCCACCTCGACGGTGGTGCTTACAAAACTCGAATCGTGGCCGCATAAGGACCAACTGGTTGGCGGAGCAGATCGAAAAGCATCACGAGTTCGACCTGCATCAGCCGAGCGCTTTAGAGTCCGTTCAGTGCGCTCTCAGGAGTTCGAGCACGCCGCTCGAGACCTGGGCGAGGGAGTTCAAATAGTGTCCCGTCCCCTCGACCAGTTTTGAATTCAAAATCGGCGATTTCTGGGTCGTCCAGAGCCGCCGGGGCACAGATTCGCTGGAATCTCGCTGAGACCCGGCAAATTTAGTGCCGGTGGTCGCGCCCTGCGCGCGCTCACCAGCCGTTCTCCTCTTTATTTCTCGGCGGTTACCGCGGCGACCGGAGTACGAGCGGTATTAAGCAGCGATCCGGATCGTGACGCCGCTTTCGACCGCATCGTCTGCGTGACGTGGGCGTACAGCTCGAGGGTGGTCAGAACGGTATCGTGCCCCAGGCGCTCGCTCACCGTCTTACGTCGACGCCGCCTTCCAGGAGCAGGGTTGACTCGACCCGGTCGGAGGCGAGCGCACGGCGTCAGGGCGGTTGAGCGCGACGAGGTCCGCCGGTAGCGCCTCGGAACCGCCCCAGTTGAGCACGAGCGGCGGCATCTGTGCATCGCGCTGAATCTCGGAGGGGTCGTGGACAACACGCAGATTGGCTCCCTGCTGCGCGACCGACTCGACATTCCGACTCAGGGCCTCCGACCCAAGCGACCGCGGCGCCAGGATGTAGACCGGCACATCGCTCTCAGTGGCCGGGATGGCGACCGCCGGCAGCCGCACATCACCGCTGGGCTGAGGCGGGTGGGTTATTAGAACCGGCGACCAGACCCGGTGCCCGCCCGCGTGCAATCTCGAGAAGGTGATCGACCGCGGCCTGGCGCTGGTCGAGCTCGAGGGGGAATTTCAGGATCAACCATGGGTCAGGCCACCTCACGCGTCTGCAGACCTGAACGGGTCGGTCGGCGGAGCGATCCGGTTCAGCGTGTCAAGGGTCGGCCACGGCGGTCCTTGGCGCAGGGCTCTGAGATTCGATTCCAGCTCCTGCTCGCGGTTCGGGAGCTGGTCGTCCGGCTCGCAGCGGATCAGTGCGACCCTCGCAAGGACGAACCCCCGGCACTCATGGACCAACTCCTGGTTCGCGTCTGGATAGAGCGCAGCGACCTCTGCGGGCACGTAGGCGAGGTCGTACTCGACGGGTCCTCGGCAGGGGGTGTCCCAATCTATGAAGAGAAGACCGTTCTCCGTGTCGAGCACGTTGTCCGGATGCGGTTCGCCGTGCAGGACCTGCTCATGAGCGCCTCGGTCCCGAATGGATCGTGTCAGGCTCGCGAGAGTGTTGCCGATCAGCCCCCGATCTGAGGCGGTGAGCATCGGCGTCTTATCCCGGCGCCCAAGGAGTTTCTGAGCCCCATGAACCCACTCCATGAAGTGCGGCGGCGCGTCCGTGAGCGTTCGCATCCCGGCGTGGAGTCGTTCCAGGGCTTGTGCGTACCGGGCCGTCGGGCCACCTGGGGACGGGCCGGACTCATAGTGGCTCCAAAGGGTGCCGGACTCGTAGTAACTCCAGAAGCTGACCAAGAAGCCGCCCCTGCTATAGACCCGCAGCTCAACTCGGGGCTCGGGAGCAACGACAGGGCTGCCGGCGTCGGCTAGGCGTTGAGCGAGGCCGAGCTCCAAGGGATTGAGTCCATCCGCATGAGCGACCCTCGCAAGGACGTCACAGGGAACCAGGCGCAGAGCCAGCTTGGTCGAATCGCGGAGGACGACCGCGTTCTCGACCGCTAGACCAAGGCTGGCTGCGATTGACATGGCAGCATCGACCGCGCGCCTCAGGACCGCTGGTTTCACGACGCGATCCTCGTTGTTAGGGTGCGCGGTGACACCCAGAGAGCGCCCGTAGCAGGACAAGAGAGCGCCACGAAGCGGAACCGGAGAAGCTTTCGCGGACTATTGGCCGGGACATGAACTTCGTCGACTGGCGACACGGCAGGCAGACTCCTTTCGACTAGACGTGGAGCGTGCCGTGTACCGGATCGGCACGCGATGACCAGGTCAACGGACCTCAGGGTCAGCGCGTGCCTTAGCAGCCGGGTGTCATAGGGCGCCCATTCTGCCAGACGGACTGCACTACCACCAGTAGCGTCGGTTCCGGCGGGGTGGGTTGGTCTCGACCCGTCGATCGCAGATTCAGGTCAGCCGAGGGCGCAGCGGATGGATAGCGAATGTCGGGTCGAATCCCGCCGGCCTACTCCTGCTAATCCGGTCGCCCCGAGATCATGTCCGGTGCTCCGGCTGCCTCGACCGCGGCCCTGAAGCTGCCGAACATCTTGCGGACCGTCCTCTCGCACGGAGCCATCCGGGCAACAGGCCACGAATCCTGCGTCGGCAAGCAACCGTGCTGCTCAACGAATCGCCGGACGGCCGCGAGCGCGATCTCCTGGCGGTCGCCTGCGACGTCGGGGACGTGGTAGGGCGTTCCCTCGAACTCGTCGGAGCG
>VBFX01000114.1:14178-15858 GCA_005889395.1 Chloroflexota bacterium | reverse complement strand
CGTGATCTCGATCACCGATGGCCAGATCTACCTGCTGACCGACCTCTTTTACGCCGGCATCCGGCCCGCCATCTCGACCGGTCTCTCCGTCTCCCGCGTCGGCGGCGCCGCTCAGATCAAGGCGATCCGGCAGGTCGCCGGCCGATTACGCCTCGACCTCACCCAGTATCGGGAGCTCGCGGCCTTCGCTCAGTTCGCGTCAGATCTCGACAAGCGCACCAAGGACCAGCTGGAACGGGGCAAGCGGATGACCGAATTGCTCAAGCAGAATCAATACGAGCCGATGCCCATCACGCAACAGGTGATCGTGCTCTTCGCCGGCACCAGTGGCTACCTGGACGACGTCGCGGTGGAACAGGTCCAGGCCTTCGAGAAAGAGTTGCTTCGCTTCCTCAGCAGCTCGCATCCTGACATCGAACGCGCGATCGCGAAAGAAAAGGCGGTCTCGGAGCAAACCGAGAAGGCCCTTCGCGCAGCCATCGACGAGTTCAAGAAATCGAGCCCCCTGATCGAGAAACCGGTACGCGCGACCGCGGAACGAGAAACCGCTCCCCAAAAGGGGGGCAAGCTGCAATCAGCGCGGCGGGCCGCCGAACGCGAAACCGTTAAGGAGAAATAGCCTGGCCACCCTCGCCGAGATCCGCCGCCGGATCGCCAGCATGAAGAACACGCAGCAGATCACGCGTGCCATGCAGGCCGTGGCGGCCTCCAAGCTGCGACGGGTGCAGACCAGGGCGGAGGCCTCCCGACCCTACGCGGACCGGATGGCGGAGGTGCTCACCGAGGTGGCGAGCCGAACCAGCGGGTCTGCGCATCCATTCCTCACCGAGCGGCCGATCAAGAAACGATTGCTCATCCTGGTCACGTCAGATCGCGGGTTGGCGGGCGGGCTCAACGTCAATGCCATCCGTGCGGGGCTGACCTACATCCGGCAGGGCGAGGACACCGTGCTGGACACCATCGGCCGAAAGGGTCGCGATTACTTTCGCCGTATTGGGGTGCCGATCATCGCCGAAGTCTCGCAGACTGGTGACCGCCCGGAACTCAAGGACATCCTCCCGGCGGTCACGGTGGCGAGGGACGAGTACCTGAAGGGAAACGTCGACCAGGTCGCCCTCCTCTATACGCATTTTGCCTCGATCAGCAAGCTCGAACCGACCGTTCGGGTTTTGATCCCGGTCCAGGTCCCCGAGCGGAAGGAAGGGCTCAGGGTCGATTACCTCTACGAGCCCGAGCCCGAAGAGGTGCTGGCGCGATTGCTGCCGCGATACGTCGAGGCGCAGGTCTACGCGGCCGTGCTTGACAACCTGGCAAGCTTTTATGCGGCGCAGACGGTCGCCATGCGCAACGCGACGGACAACGCCGGCGAGCTGATCGACGACCTGACAATGCTGCGGAACAAGGTGCGGCAAGCGACGATCACCAAGGAACTGAGTGAAATCGTTGGTGGCGCCGAGGCGCTGGCTGCCGGCTAGGAGGTAGAGATGGCCCTGGCGGAGAAAGCAAAGAAGAAGGAAGACAAATCGGAAAAAGCGCGGGTTGGCCGCGTCGACCAGATCATCGGCCCGGTGGTTGACGTTGCCTTTGACACCGGGGATCTGCCCGAGATCTACCACGCGCTTGAGATCGACCGAGGCAAGACCGGTCGGCTGGTGCTCGAGGTGCAGCAGCACCGGGGCA
>VBFX01000114.1:3384-14148 GCA_005889395.1 Chloroflexota bacterium | reverse complement strand
CACGCTCGGCCGGATGATGAGCGTCATCGGCGACCCGATCGACGGGAAAGGCGAGATCAAGTCGGACGTCCGCCTCCCGATCCACCGGGTTGCGCCGCCGGTCAGCGAGCAGGTGACCGATACCACCATCCTCGAGACCGGCATCAAGGTCATCGACCTCGTGACCACCTTCGCCAAGGGCAGCAAGATCGGCCTCTTCGGCGGCGCGGGGGTCGGCAAGACCGTCATCGTGATGGAGCTGATCCGCAATATCGCTCAGGAGCACGGTGGCTTCAGCGTCTTCGCCGGCGTCGGAGAGCGTACCCGCGAGGGCAATAGCCTCTGGTTGGAAATGAATGAGTCGGGGGTCATCGACAAAACGGCGCTCGTTTTCGGCCAGATGAACGAGCCCCCGGGTGCGCGCGCCCGGGTGGGCTTGACCGGTCTCACGCTTTCCGAGTACTTCCGGGACGAGTTCGGTCAGGACGTACTGCTGTTCATCGACAACGTCTTTCGCTACATGCTCGCGGGCAGCGAGGTCTCGGCGCTGCTTGGCCGCATCCCGTCGGCCGTCGGCTACCAGCCGACGCTGGCCACCGAAATGGGCGATCTCGAGGAGCGAATCACCTCGACCAAGAAGGGGTCGATCACGTCCGTCCAGGCGGTCTTCGTCCCGGCGGACGACTATACCGACCCGGCGATCACGACCACGTTCGCCCACCTTGGCGCCACGGTGAGTCTTTCCCGGGCGATCGTCGAGCGCGGCATCTACCCGGCGGTCGACCCCCTCGATTCGTTCTCCCGGTTCCTCACGCCGGACATCGTCGGCGAAGAGCATTATCGAGTCGCGCGTGGAGTGCAGCAGGTGCTGCAGCGCAATAAGGAGCTGCAGGACATCATTGCCATCCTTGGCATGGACGAATTGTCTGAGGATGACAAGCTGCTGGTGGCCCGTGCCCGCAAGGTCGAGCGCTTTCTGTCGCAGCCGTTCTTCGTGGCCGAAGTGTTCACCAACCGACCAGGGAAATATGTACCCTTGAAGGAGACGATCCGCGGCTTCGGCGAGATCCTCGATGGCAAGCACGACGACCTTCCCGAGCAGGCGTTCTACATGGTGGGCACCATCGATGAGGCCGTCGAGGCGGCGAAGGGCGAGGGCGGCCGGAGCGAGGCGGCGAAGCCGACCAATGAGCCGAAAGCCGCCGCCAAGGGCAGGAAGGAGTCGAGGTAGAGTGGCCGACAAACTCCACGTCGATATCGTGACCGTCGAAGGGCGTAGGTTCCGAGGCGACGCGGACTTTGTGGTCGCGCCTGGCTCGGAGGGCGAGCTTGGCGTTCTTCCGCGGCACATCCCGCTGCTGACGCCACTAGCCCCCGGATCGGTGAGAGTCCGCAACGATGGCGAGGAGCAGTTGTTCTTCGTGTCCGGCGGATTTCTCGAGGTGCGCCCCGACCAGGTCACGGTCCTGGCGGATTCGGCTGAGCGGGCGGACGATATCGACGAAGCGCGTGCTGAGGAGGCCCGCCATCGCGCCGAGAGTCTGCTCCAGCAAAAGCTGTCCGACGCCGACCAGGCTGCTGCCTCGGCCGCTCTGGCCCGGGCAGAAGCCCGGCTCCGGCTGGCTGAGCTCCGCCGACGTCGACGAGTTTGAATCCACGTCAAATCTGATAGCCACCGTTCCCGGACACCGGCCCTGCGGACTGTTACCCTAGGGGGTCAGTGGCCCAACTCCTGATCGAGGGGGGAACTCGATTGGTCGGGCGGGTCCCGATCAGTGGCTCCAAGAACGCAGTCCTTCCCATCCTCGCCGCCTGCCTGCTGACCGAGGAGGAATGCCGGCTGAAGAATGTGCCACGTATCGAGGACGTGGCGACCATGATGCGCCTGCTGGAAGGCATGGGCGTCCAGATCCGCTGGCTCGATCCCCAGCAGCTTCAGATCAACGCCGAGCGGCTGGCGAGGAGCGAGGTGCTGGCCGCGATGGCGAACCGGATGCGCGCCTCCTTCCTCTTGATGGGTCCGCTGCTGGCCCGGCGTGGTGAGGCGCGCGTGGCAAAGCCGGGTGGGGATGACATTGGCATGCGCCGCGTCGAACAGCATCTCGTTGGGCTGCGCCTGATGGGCGCCAGCGTTGAGCTCGAGGGCGGTGAGTATGTCGCGCGCGCCGATCGCCTCAGAGGCGCCACCATCCATCTCGACATGCCAACGGTGACCGGGACGGAGAACCTGATGATGGCCGCCGCCACGGCGGACGGCATCACCACCATCCACAACGCGGCCCGCGAGCCGCATGTCGTCGACCTGGCGATGTTCCTCGGCAAGATGGGGGCGAGGATCCACGGGATCGGCACCGATGTGCTGGAGATCGAAGGCGTCCCTGAGCTGAGCGGCGCCACGCACCGCGTGATCCCCGACAACATCGAGGCGGGAACCTACGCGTTCGCCATCGCCGCGACCGGCGGCGAGGGGGTGCTCGAAGACGTCGAGACCGCGGACCTTCGGGCCATGATCCTCAAGCTGCGGGCGGCCGGCGTCGAGGTGGAGGACCGGACGCACAGCCTCTGGATACAGGGCAACCGCCACCTGCAGCCGGTGCACGTGACGACCTGGCCGCACCCCGGATTCCCGACGGATCTGCAGGCGCCCTTTGTCAGCTTGATGACGCAGGCTCACGGGCAGTGCCATGTCTCGGAGGCCGTATTCGAAAACCGCTTCCAGCATGTGCCAGAACTTCGCAAATTGGGGGCGGACATCGTTGTGGAGGGCCGCAGCGCGATCGTCTCCGGTCCCAGCGAGCTGCATGGCGGGTCGGTCACGGTGCCCGACATCCGCTCCGGCGCGGCGCTCGTGGTGGCCGCGCTCTGCGCCAGGGGGACCACCGTGCTCGACAACATCTATCACCTCGACCGTGGCTATCAAGAAATCGTGGGCAAGCTCGAGGGCCTGGGCGCGCACATCACCCGCGTCGGCGGCGAGGCGGGCGACGTTCGGCACGATCTCTCCAGGGTCGTCGGGGATTGATCCGGCCGTGCTCTCAAAAAAGATCGGCATCGACCTGGGCACCTCGACCATCCTCGTGTACGTCAAAGGCGAGGGTGTCGTCGTCAATGAGCCGGCTGTGATGGCGACCGACGAGAAGGGGGCGCGCGTCCTGGCGGTGGGACGAGCCGCCTCCGAGATGATCGGTCGCGGCCGCAAAGCGCGCGCCGTTCGCCTTGTTCGCGACGGCAACGGCGTCGATTACAACCTGGCGGGCGCGATGCTTCAGCATCTGATCGGTCGCATCGTCGGCCGCCAGCGGATCTTCCGGCCGGACGTCATGCTCTCGGTGGCCGCCATGGTGACCGGGGTGGAGCGGCGAGCGGTACTGGCCGCCACCATTCAGGCCGGCGCGAAGACCGCCTACCTGATCGACAAGCCGATCGCCGCGGCGATCGGCGCGCGCGTTCCAGTCGCCACCACCGACGGGATCGCGATCGTCAACCTGGGCGCCGGTTCCACCGAGCTGGCCGTCATCGGCCAGGGCGAAACACTGGCCATCGAGTCGCTGCGCATCGGGGGCGACGCCTTCGACCGGGCGATCGATGCCGCGATCGTCAAAGAGCGCGGCGTGCGATTGATGCCCGGTGAAGCCGAGCGGCTGAAAATCCAGCTCGGTTCGGCGAGCGGGCCTGTGCCTGACACCGAACTCGAGGTCGGCGCCGTCGACGAGGGGGGCGGCCGCTCTACGCTGCGCGTGTCGGGTCATGACGTGCGGGCGGCGATCCAGGAGCTTCTCGAGGCGATCGCCGCCGGCCTGCAGCGGGTGGTGGCCCAGGTTCCCGAAGCCCGGCGCGCTGCGGTCCTGCGCAGCGGCGCCGTCCTGACCGGTGGCGGGGCCCAGCTGCGCGGAATCGCGGAGTTTCTCGCGATGCGCGCGGGTATCCCAACGCGGGTCGCACCCGAGCCGCAGAGTTGCGTGGCGATCGGGACCGGGATGGCGCTCGACAACCTGCAGGTGATCCGGCGAGGGCAGCACTACATCACATGAGTAGCGAGCCGCGACCTGCGTCACGAGTGGCGGTCATCCTGGGCGGCGGGGTTCGCGAGGCGCTGCTGGCGCAGCCGGTGCTGCGAGCCTGCGAGGGCGCTACGGTGTTCGCCTCGGCAGACGCAGTCGGGACGTTGCTCGGGCTGTCCTCGGTCGGCCGCGCCTTCGTCGTCGATGATTCACCCGGCGAGCTCCTGCGCGTCTTTCGGCGTCTGCGCACGGCATCGGTGGACACGGTCGTCGTGCCGTTCCCGGCGCGGTTGCTTCATGTCGCGCTCGCTTATTTCGCGGGGGTACCACGTCGCCTCATCGCGCCGGGCGGTGGTCGCTGGGCGGCCACGGAGCGGGTCGCGGGCGTCAAGGGCATGCACCCGGTTGAAGCGAACTGGCGCCTTGGGGCGGTCGCCAGCAACCGGCCGGTGCTCACGCCCGGCGAGGCCCCGGCGCTGCAACCGCCCGAGGCGGTGCGCAGCCAGGCGGTGGCGCGCTGGCCGACGTTCATCGGCAGCGGCCGGCGCCCTCTGGTCATGATTCCCGGTGGCGGTGGCTGGTCGGCGCGGCGCTCCAGGGGGTTGTGGCCGGCCGAACGATTCGCCGTCGTTGCCAATCAGTCGGCGGCGGATCGTATCGTTCTCCTGAGCGGCGCGGGTGATGAGCAGATCGTGCGCGAGACACGGGGCGGGATCGCCAAGCCAACCCTGGTGATCAACCTGGCGCAGATCACCGTGGACGAAGTGGCCGTTGTCAGCGAGCTCAGCCTCGGCGTGGTCGGCCACGACGGCGATGCCCTGCATGTCGCGGCTGCGGCCGGAGCCCGGGTGCTGGCCGTGGTTCGCCGGCCGGACATCCCGCCGAGGGGCGAGCGGGTCGTGACGTTGTGGACGGAAGACTTCGAACGATTTCCCGCCCGGCAGGTCGTCGAGGCGCTCTCGAAGCAAGCCCGGATCGACAGCTACGCCTGAGCCGGAAACGCCAGCGCGCCCTCCACTTCGAGTGGCGCTCGACGCCCAGGCCCTCGCCGAGGACGCCACCGGGGTCGGTCGCTACATCGGAGCCCTCGTCGCAGCATTCCGCGACAGCCACAGCGTCGAGCTGATGCCCTACCGGGATTCGGGCCTGCGCCTGGTCGGGCCACACCTCGTGGTGCCAGTGCGGATGCGCCGGGACGGCGCCCGGCTGGTCCACGGTGCGGCCAACGCGCTTCCCCTGCTCAACATCGGACTGCCCGGCGTCGTGACCATCCATGACCTGGCGATCTATGACCACCCCGAATGGTTCCCGGCCGGTCAGTGGTTCGCCACCCGAGTCGTGGTGCCACAGTCGGCTCGACGTGCGCGCATGATCATCTGCCCCTCAGAGGCAACCAAACGGGCGACGGTGCGCCTCTTTAACATTGAACCCGATCGCTGCCGCGTGATCCCGCACGGCGTGGAGACCGAGTTCGCGTTGCCGGCGTCGCTTTCGGTCAAGGCCGATGTCAGGTCTCGTTACGCGCTGCCGGATCGCTACCTGCTGCAGCTCGGAACAGTCCAGCCGCGCAAGAACTACGTCACCTCTCTCCGCGCGCTGGCGCGGATCCCGGTCCCTCAGCGCTTGCCGTTGATCGTCGCGGGGGCCTTTGGTTGGAAATACGACGCGGTGGTCGATGCGGTTCGTGAGCTCGACCTCCGCGATTGGGTGCGCTTCGTGGGCTATGCCGGTATGCCCGACCTGCCCGCCCTCTACCAGATGGCGCAGGCCGTTCTCTTTCCGTCGCTCGATGAGGGCTTTGGACTGCCGCTGCTCGAGGCGTTTGCGGCGGGCACGCCGGTCGTCGCCTCCAACGCGGGGGCGATCCCCGAAGTCTCCGGTGATGCCGCGTTGCTGAGCGCGCCCGAGGACGCCCAGGCCCTGGCCGACAATCTGCTCCGCGTCCTGACCGACCAACCGTTGCGCGAGCGCCACGTCGCCGCGGGCCGTGCGCGTGCCGCCCTCTACACCTGGTCCGCGAGCGCCGCCGCGCACCGCGAGGTCTACGAGTCGGTCGCCGCTCCCTAAGCCAGCGTTGCCTCGATGCCGCGGACGTCGCCCTCTTCGTCGTGAAGCACGCTGACGTCGGTGTAGCCGAGCCGCGCGAGGTCGGGACGAAGCGCGCGGTCCTGGGCACCACCGAGTTCGAGGAGGAGCGCGCCGCCCCGCTTCAGGAACCGGCGGGCGTCGGTGAGGACCCGGCGGAGGATCTCGATGCCGTCGTGGCCGCCGTCGTAGGCGACTGGCGACTCGAACGCGAAGGTGTCGCGCTGGAGAAGCGGCAGCTCGGGCGTCGGCACATACGGCACGACACCGACGACGACATCGACGCGGCCTTCGAGCGTGCGGGGGAGCGGAGTGAGCAGATCCCCGAGATAGGCCTCCACGCCGTTCGCTGTCGCGCAGGCAACGGCACGCGGGTCGATGTCAGAGGCCACGATCCGCGCCGCGGGGCACCGGCTCATCAGGATGCGGGCGATCGCTCCGCTGCCCGTACAGAGGTCGACCGCCGTCCCGTTTCGCCGCAGGCGTTGGGCGGCACGCCGCGCGAGCGCCTCGCTGTGCCAGCGCGGGACATAGACGCCCGGATCGACGCGGATCTCGAGGCTGCAGAACGAGATCCGCCCGGTGATCCACGCCAGTGGCTCACCCGTGAGGCGCCGCGCGATCAGGGCGTCGAGGAGCTCGTCGTCCCCGGCGGCGCACTCCAGGAGCTCGGCGGTTTCTTCCTCCGCCGCGATGAACCCGGCGCCCGACAGCATCGCGGCCAGCGTCGCGGGATCGTGGCCCACTAGGCTCGACCGCCGACCGCGTCGAGGACGCGCCAGGTCTTGCTCGCCGCATTCGTCCAGCTGAACTCGGCGCTTCGCATGCGGCCGGCTGCGATCAGGCGGCGCTGCAACGCGCCATCACTGGCGAGCTCGAGCATTGCCTGGCTCCAGGCGCCCGCGTCGTGCGGGCTCAGCAAGATGCCGGCGGTGCCGACGATCTCGGGGAGCGCGCCGGCGGTCGAGGCGATGACGGCGGTCCCGCACGCCATCGCCTCGAGTGCGGGAAAGCCGAAGCCTTCGAATCGCGAGGGGAGCGTCAGCGCGATGGCGCCGGCGTACAAGGCGGGCAGGTCGTCGGCGGGGAGGTAGGGCAACACGGTGGCGGAGCCCGCCGATGCGATGTCGTGGCCGGGTCCGACGAGAACCAGGTCAGCGTCCAGGCCGCGACGGCGTGCCTCGTCGAAGGCGCGGCGCAACATGGTCAGGTTCTTACGCGGGTGGTTGCGCCCGACATAGAGAAAGTAGGCCCCGCCGATCTTGAGCCGCTGCAGCACCTCCGCCACCCTTGACGGGTCCTGCGGGCGCATCCGCGCGTCGATGCCGGAGTGCACGACGGCGATCCGGCCGCGCGGAACGCCGTAGAAGCGGGCCAGGTCATCAGCCGTCGATTGCGAGACCGCGATCAGGCGATTGGCGTGATGCGCCGCATAGCGGGTCGTCGCTTCCAGGTACCAGCGTGCGGCGCGCGGGTAGGCGCGCGGCTCATGCCGGTGACCCACATCGTGCACGGTCACCACCGATTTGAGCCCGAGGGAGAAGGGGAGGACGTGGCTCGGAATGAAGGTCACATCCGGCCGCTCCCGTCGCAGGGCCTGCCGCAGTCGCCAGTGCGTCCAGAGTCGTGGGAAGGGAATCCCGCGCCACTCCACGCCGGCCGGCAGCCAGCGCGGCGCATCGACGGCATTGGCATAGACTCGCATGCTTCGCCCGTCCCTCGAGGCGGCGAGGGCGTTGATGATGCTCCGCGCGTAGACCTCGGTTCCAGTGAGGTGCTCACGCACGGCGGGCGTCCCATCGATGCCGACGATCACGTTCCCATCACCAGGCACCCGGCTCGGACTCGCGTCTCGCTGCTAGCATCGCGGCAATGTCCGCCAGCAATGCGTTGCCCGAGGGCATCGCGGTCGATCTGCTTTTCGCGGGGCGGCCGTTCACCGGTCTCGAGCATCACGCGTTGCACATCCTGCGAGGCCTGCACGCCGTCGGTGCCTCCGTAGACGTGCTGGTGACCAAGGATGTGATTCCCGACCTGGGGGGTGCGGCCGAGGGGCACCGCCTGGTCCCATTTCCGCGCGTGCCCAGGGCGCTGCGAATGGGCCGGGAACAGTGGTCGGTCCCGTGGCGGTTCGGCGCCTACCCGCGCGCCCTCCCGCTGCTGCACTCCGTGCTCGGCGTCGCGCCCATGCTCAGCGGCGTTCCGCTGGTGCTGACCGTCCCCGACCTGGTCTATCGAGCCCGCCCCGCGGACATGCACCCGCGTGCCCGCTTGTACTTCGGGACGCTTGGGCCGAGGAGCATCCACCGCGCACGGCGCGTCATGGTCTCCTCGCAAGCGGTCTGCCGGCAGCTCATCGACCTGTACCATATCGCGCCGGAGCGGGTCGCCTATGTCCCACTCTGCACCGATCCTATCTTCACGCCGCGGCCGGCCGATGAGATTGCCAGCGTCCGAAAGCAATTCGGACTACCAGGGCGCTACATCCTCTATGTCGGCACCATCGATCCACGCAAAGACCTCGCCCGCCTGCGCGCCGCCTACGAGCTGCTCCCACGCGACCTGGTCGACGATTCGGCGCTCGTCTATGTCGGCCGGACCAACCGAGGCTCCGAGCGCCTGGCGAAAGAAGTCCGGCAGCCGGGGCCGCGCGCGCATATCATCGCGCTCGACTATGTCCCCCGCGATGTTCTGCCGGCGATCTACAGCGGCGCCTCGGTCTTCGTCTATCCCTCGCGATACGAAGGGTTCGGCCTTCCCGTGCTGGAGGCGATGTCCTGCGGCACGCCGGTGATCGTTTCATCGGCGGACGCGCTGGCCGAGCTGGTGGCGGATGCCGGTGTGGTGCTGCGGACGGAAAGCATCGAAGAGCTGACCCAGGCGATGGAACGGCTGCTCCGTTTCGAGGATGAGCAGAAGCGCCTGCGGGCGGCCGGACTGGCGCGTTCGAAAGCGTTCAGCATCGCGCGCCTCGGGCGTGAGACCGCGGAGGTCTATCGGCAGGCGCTCGCGGCGTGACGCGCTTCACCCTGCTGGGGGTGCCGATCGACCCGCTGACCAAGGCCGAGGCGGTGGACTGGGTCGCCGCCGCCATCACGCAGGGGCCTCCGCGAATGGTGATCAGCGTCAATCCGGAGCGCATCATGCACGCGGGGCGCGACCCGGCGTTCGAAGCCGTGCTGCGCGGTGCCGACCTGGCGCTCGCCGACGGCGCCGGCGTGGTCTGGGCCGCCCGCCGGCTCGGCCATCCCCTGCCGGAGCGGGTCGCGGGCGTCGATTTCGTCGCAGCCTTGGCGGCCCGCGGCGCCGCCAGGGGGTGGCGCTTCTTCTTCCTCGGCGGCGGCCCGGGGGTGGCGGAGGCGGCCGGCCGGGTCCTGTCGCAGACCTATCCGGGCTTCATCCTGGCGGGCACGCACGCGGGCTCCCCCGATCCATCGAGTGACGCCGCGACGATCGAGGCGGTCCGCTCCAGCGGCGCGCAGCTGCTCTTCCTGGCCTACGGCGCCGGCGCCGAGGAGGCCTGGCTGGGGCGGAACCTGGCCGCCTCCGGCGCGACCGTGGGCATGGGCGTGGGGGGGGCCATCGACTTCATTTCGGGCCGGGCGCGACGGGCCCCGCACTGGATGCGCAATTGGGGGCTGGAATGGCTGCACCGGTTGTGGCGCGAACCCTGGCGCTGGCGCCGCATGATCGCGCTGCCCCGCTTCGTCATTCGGGTGATGCGCGAGGGTCGCCAAGCCAAAGGCTCCTCCCCCTCCGGGGGAGGATAGGGTGGGGGCTTTCCTGCGCCGGGTCACCAGCGCCGTTGTGCTCCGGATGCTGCTCTTCACGGCCATTTTCAGCCTGGCGGCGGTACCCCCGCTCGATCCCGACCTCTGGTGGCACCTGGCCAACGGGCGCTTGATGCTGGCCACGGGCTCGATCCCGCACGTCGACCTGTATTCCTTCAGCGCCGCCGGGCATCCGTGGGTGATGCACGAATGGCTGGCCGATCTCGCGATGTACCTGCTCTACCGGGTCGGCGGCCTACCCTGGCTGGTGGCCGCCTACGCGGGGGTGGTGACGGCGGCCGCGATCTGCCTCTATGTGATCCTGCGCCGGACCGCACTGCCGCAGCCGGCGGCGGTTGTCCTGACCCTGGTCGGCGCGCTGGCCGGGTCGACCGCCTGGGGAGCTCGGCCCCAGCTGCTCAACGTGCTCTTCTGCGGCCTCCTCCTCCTCGGGCTGCTCGAGTACCGGGCTGGCCGGCTGCACGCGTGGATGCTGCCACCGTTCATCTGGCTCTGGGCGAACCTGCATTCGGCATTCCTGGTTGGCGTCATCATCAGCGGGCTGTTCGTGGCCGGCGAAGCGGTCGATGCCTGGCGGTCCCAGGAGGGCAGCATCTCGCGGCGCCGGCTGTCCGCGCTCGCCGCGGCGATCGGAGCGGGCTGCGCCCTGGCGTTTATCAACCCCTTCGGTATTCAGACCATCCTCTTTTCTCTGGGCACCCTCACCTCACCCCTGATCCAGAACAACATCCAGGAATGGGCCTCGCCCGACTTCCACACCCTGGCCGGGCTGCTGGTCGAAGGGATCATCTTTCTGCTGCTCGCCGGGCTGGCGACCGGGCGCGTTCGGCCCCGCACCAGCGAGTGGCTGCTGGCCTTCGCGCTCCTCTACCTCGCGCTATCGTCACAGCGGCACGTTCCGCTTTTCG
>VBFX01000114.1:0-3315 GCA_005889395.1 Chloroflexota bacterium | reverse complement strand
CTGGGGGCCATCAACCTGGCGCTCCTGATCGTGGTGGGCACCGGCATGATCGCCTACCGGGCCGTTCCCAACCTGCGGCCGGACGCGCAGGCTGCCTCGATCAAGGCCGCGCTCCCGGTACAGGCGGCGGAGGCGCTGGCGCGGACGGGCCGGCCGGTGCGGGTCTTCAACTACTACGACTACGGCGGATACCTGATCTGGCGGCTCTATCCCGACGGCGGCCGCGTCTTCATCGACGGCCGGGTGGAGGTCTACGGCCCGCAGATCTTCAGCCGCTATCTCCGGGTGAGTTACCTCGCGTCCGGCTGGCAGGACGTCCTCGCGCAAGCGCATCCCGACGCCATCGTGCTGCCCAGCGCGCATCCGCTGACCGGAATCCTCGGGCAGGATTCGGACTTTCGCCTGCTGAGCCGGGACGATGTGGCGACGGTATTCATCCGAGTAGGCTTCGCACCATGAGCGCGCCCGCGCCGAGGGTGGAGATCAGCGCGGTGATGCCCGCCTACAACGAGCAGGCCAACCTGGAGCAGTCGGTCGCGCGGATGGCCAGGGCCCTCCAGATGAACACACGCGCATTCGAGATCATCGTCGTCGACGACGGCAGCCAGGACGGGACCGCGGCGGTGCTGGAGCGGCTCAAGACAGCCCATCCGAATTTGCGCGTCATCCGACACCCGGTCAATCGCGGCTACGGGGCCGCGCTTCGCTCCGGGTTCAGCGTGGCACGCTTCTCGTGGATCTTCCTGATGGACGCCGATAACCAGTTCGACCCGGCGGAGGTCGAGCTGCTCCTTGCCCGTGCGTCGGATGCCGACATCGTCGCCGGCTACCGCAAGCATCGCCGCGATCCGCTGCTCCGGCGGCTCAATGCCTGGGCCTTTTTTACGATGGTCCGCCTCCTCTTCGGCCGGCTGGTGCGCGACGTCAATTGCGCCTTCAAGCTGATGCGGCGAGACATGATCGAGCGCATGGCGCTGCACTCCGAGGGTGCTCTCATCAATACCGAGATCCTGGTGCTGGCCCGTCAGCTCCGCGCCCGCGTGGTCGAGGTCCCAGTGCAGCATTACCCGAGAAGAGCCGGTAAGCAGACGGGGGCGAACATCCGCGTCGTGATCCGCGCCTTTGCGGAGCTGCTGGCATTCCGCGCGGAGATGCGCAAGCTGGAGCGCGCGGCGTGACGCCCGAGATCTCGATCGTGATCCCGGCCTTCAACGAGGCGCTCCGCCTGCCGGCGACGCTGGATCGGGTGGAGCGCCACCTGGCGACGATCAATGCTCCCTCTGAGGTGATCGTCGTCGACGACGGCAGCCGCGACAGCACCAAGCAGGTGGTGCGGGAGCGCGCCGCCCGCTGGCCGCAGCTCTCGCTGATCGTGGCCGAACGCAATGGCGGCAAAGGAGGCGCCGTCCGCCTCGGGATGGCCGCCGCGCGCGGCCGCTACCGGATCTTTAGCGACGCCGACCTCAGCGTGCCGATCGACGACATGGAGAAGCTGCTGCGGCCGCTTCGCGCCGGCGCCGGGGTCGCGATCGCCTCACGGGGCCTGCGGGAATCCCAGGTGGAGCTCCATCAGCCGTGGTATCGCGAGACGATGGGGAAGATCTTCAACCGGCTGGTGCGCATTTTCGTGTTCGGCGGTGTGAAGGACACGCAGTGCGGCTTCAAGGCGTTCACCGCCGAGGTTGCGGACCGGGTCTTCCCGGAGCTGCAGACGCGCGGCTTCGGGTTCGATGTCGAGGTGCTCTACCGCGCGCAGCAGGCCGGCTACAAGATCGTCGAGATCCCGACCCGATGGATCAACTCGCCGCAAAGCCGGGTGCACCCGATCCGGGACTCGACGATGATGTTCCTCGAGCTCCTCGCCATCCCGGGGCGCGTGCGCAAGCATCCGACGCCCGCGGCAAAGGACGATCAGCGGCAGGCGTCCGCCTGAGCTAGGGCGAGACGCCGTAGATGCTGACGGCCCCCTCCTGATGGATGGCCTGAAGGTAAGGCTGGCTGGCCGGCTGGAAGCCGGTCAAGGTCTCATCCGGGCCCCAGTAGAGCAGGGTGATGCCGTTGTCGTGCAGGAAGGCTCGCACCGTCGCCTCGGATGCACCCGGTTTCAACACCTCCGAGACGTTGCGGATCTTCTGGAAGTAATCGAGTGTCTCGCTGTAATGCCCAACGTAGACAGAAACGCCGGCCCAGGCGGGAAGCAGCTGCCCGGCCCCCGGTGAGCTCAGCGCCCGATCGCTGGGCTGGTGGTGCGTCGAGAGCCATTGCATGGCCCGCCAGCTATCGTCGGCGATGTAGGCCTCCGCGAACGCGCCCGACGCGAACCGCAACGCGATGGCAAGGACGATCAGCGACGAGAGGCAGCAGCTGGTGACGAGGATCGCCTCGATCCGGCGCGCCCGGGCGCGACGCAGACGCGAGGTCAGGGAGCGAATGCCGACCGCGGCCAGGATGCCGATCGGCACATACAGCGCGTCGAGCAGCCGGCGCTGGATGTTCGCGATGTTGGGCAGGTAGAGGAGCGCCAGCACCAGCGGTGGCCAGACGAACAGAAGCGCCAGGCCGCGGTCGCGGCGCCGCCAGGCGATCACCATGCCGGCGACGGCCGCCAGCAACGGCAAGCCCAGGCTGACCGTAAGACTCACGGGGCCTGGCGCCTGGTGCCGCCACTGGTGCGCCCACTGCGCGATGGTTGGATCGCGGAAGAGGATCCAGGCGTTGTACGCGAGCAGCGGGATGGTCGCCAGGAACGGCACGGCCTGGGCCGCGACCGACCGGATCGAGGGTCGTGGGCCCCACGCCAGGAGCACGCCCTGGTAGGCGACCCAGATGACACCGATGACGGGGATCATCTGCGGATGGATCGCGGTGAGCGCGATGAGTGCGGCGGAGGCGACCGCCAGCGGGCGCCAGGCGGGCGCGTCGGCGATGCGCAGCAAGCCCAGCACGCCAGTGATGATCAGCGCGGTCGCCCACGCGAAATGGGGGATCGCCAGGATCGAGTACCAGCCGCTGATCTCCGGAAGGTGGAGGTCGAGTGCCTCCACCGGGCTGCCCAGGACGGACGGGTTGCCCAGGGTCTGGGCCAGAAAGCCGGCACCCGCTCCCAGGACGACGAGCAGGAGGGCGAGACGGCGGAGCTCCGCCGGCAGCACGCGGCGGCAGAGCTGGTCGGCGGCGAGCACGAGGGCGATTGCGCCGGAGATGCGGGCCAGATGATAGGCGGCGATCAGCGGCAGATGAAGCAGCGCCGCCAGGTGGCCGAACAGCAGGTAGAAGGAGAAGAGGAAGACGCCGCCGTGGGGCTCGCTGGTGTAG
>VBFX01000301.1 GCA_005889395.1 Chloroflexota bacterium | reverse complement strand
CGAGGTCCGTGAGGACGAGGTCCAGAGCGCGCCGCGCGATCAGCATCATGGCCGTGTCGAGGACGTCCTGGCTGGTCGCGCCATGGTGCACATACGGGGCGGCTTCGTTCGGGACCGCGGCGCGCAGGGCATTGACCAACGGGATCACCGGGTTGGCGCTTCGGACGGCCGCCCGGCCGAGCTGCGCGACGTCGAACTCGTCAACGCGGCACTGAGCGGCAATGCCTTCGGCCGCCATCGATGGGATGAGGCCAATCCGTGACTCCGCCCGCGCCAGCGCCGCCTCGACGTCGAGCATCGCCTGCACCCACGCCCGGTCGGACACGGTGGCGAGCATCACATCGGTGCTGAGGCTTGGCCCGAAGAGCGCGTCAGATGGCAAAGAAGACCGTCTCCTGTTCGCCCTGCAACCTCACGTCGAAGTGCAGCACGCCACCGCATTGCTTCGCGATGAGAGTCTCCCGGCGCGCCGGCTCGACGAGGTTCAGAACCGGATCGGCGGCGTTGGCCTGCGTCTCGTCAGGAAAATACATCCGCGTCACCAGGTGACGGAGCAAGCCGCGGGCAAACACCGTGACGTTGAAGTGAGGCGCCTGCATGCGTCCACCCGGCGCGGACACAGGTCCTGGCTTGACCGTGGTGAAGCTGAAGGCGCCTTCGGAGTCGGTGCGAGCGCGTCCGAATCCCGTGGCGGGCTGCCAGATTTCCAGCAGTGCGTCGGGGACCGGCTCGCCCTTGCCGTCGAGGACCTGGCCCTCGATTCGCATCGCGCCGGCCGATTCCGGCGGGGCGAGTTGTTCGCCCCGCTCAAAAGGCAGTCCGACGCCGAAGAACGGACCAACCGTTTGCGACGGCGTCAACGGTCCGCTCATGGTTCATTCTCGAAGGGCGTCGCGGCGCGGCCACGCAGCACGATGTCCCATCGATAGGCGAGAGCCCACTCCGGAACGGTGGTCTCGGGATCGAATCGCGACACGAGGCGGTCGCGGCCGGCTTGGTCGGGGATCGATTGCAAGATTGGATCGCGCGGCATCAGCGGGTCGCCGGGGAAGTACATTTGGGTCACCAACCGGCTGCGGAACTCGCTGCCGAAAAGCGAGAAATGGATGTGCGCCGGGCGCCACGCGTTGCGGTGGTTCTTCCAGGGATATGCGCCCGGCTTGATGGTGATGAATCGATAGTGGCCGTCGTTGTCGGTCAGGCAGCGACCCGCACCCGTGAAGTTGGGGTCGAGCGGCGCCGGATGCTGGTCATCCTGGTCAAGGTAGCGGCCGGCGGCATTCGCCTGCCAGACCTCGACGACCGTCTTTCGTAGCGGCCGTCCATCGCTATCGAGCACCCGGCCGGTGACGATGATCCGTTCTCCGATTGGTTCGCCGGCGTGCTGGCGGGTGAGGTCGTGATCGACTTGGGCGATGGTCCGCGGAAACAACGGCGCGGGGAAATCATGGAAGCCGTCCGGCAGGTTCACCAACGGCTGGGCGGGTGCGCGCAGGCGCGTGCCGACGTAGTCGGGATAGAGGTAGGGAGGTTCGCGCTCGCTCATCGATGCAACCAGTAGCCCACGGGGAACACCTGGATGTGAAAGCGGCTGCTGATCAGGCCCCAGATCCCTTTGGGCAGGAACATGGCCACGGCGACAGCCAGCGACCCCAGCAGGATGAGATACCAGGCACCGGACTGGGCCAGCGTTTGCTGGATGACCGTGAAGATGGCAGTACCGACGACCGGCCCTTCGATGCTACCCACGCCACCGATCAGCGCCACGAAGATCATCTTCGCCGACCACCCTACGCTGAAGATTGCGCTGGCGAGGACGTTGAGCTGGCTGATGATCAGCAGCGCCCCGCCGGCGCCGCACCCGGCGGCGGACACGACGTACACAACCCGCTTTGCCGAGGTGACGCGCACACCGGCGCTGCGCGCCGCCACCTCGTTGTCCCGGATCGCGGTCAGGTCCAACCCCATGCGGCTGGAGAGGAGCAGGTAGGTGGCGAGCAAAGCCGCGGCGGCCACGGCGAGCGCGCTCCAGTAGGTCAGCGCCTGACGGAACACCGGGTCGATCAGCGCCAGCCCGGGGAGACTGGTTCCGGTTCCGCCGCCGAGCGAGCGGAAGCGGATCAGGACGAGGAAGAAGACCTCGGCCACCACCCAGGTGCCGATCGCGAAGTACTCCGCTCGAAGGCGGAAGACGAGAAAGGATACCGGTACCGCGATCGCGCCTGCGACGACAACCGCGAAAGGAATCGCCAGGTAGGGGTTGATGCCGTTCTGGGCCAGCAGCAGCACCGTGTACGCACCGACGCCGATGTAGGCCTGCTGCCCCACGGAGATCAGCCCGCAATAGCCGGCAAGCAGATTCCACATGCTGGCGAGCACCAGCAGGATGAAGGCGTTGACGAGGAGATCGGTCACGTCCGCGTAGACGACATAGGGAAGGGTCGCGAGCAGGACGACCACGACCGCCGCGCCGATGAGTCCCCACAGCGCCGATCGGCGGGAGCGCGAAACCCGCACGGCCGCGATCATACGGCCAGCCGGGCCCGGATCAAACCTTGCGGGCGGAGCGCGAGCACCGCGAGGAACACCAGGTGGCCGGCGAGCACGCCACCGCTGGGATCGATCCGGGCGCCGACAGCCTGCGCGACGCCAAGGATGATGCCGCCGACGAGCGTCCCCCATAGCGATCCGACGCCGCCGATGATGACCGCCTCGAAGGCGAAGATCAGGCGCGACGGGCCG
>VBFX01000113.1 GCA_005889395.1 Chloroflexota bacterium | reverse complement strand
ACGGGTTGTTCTGCACGACGTAGTAGAGGCGGCCACCGGCGATGCCGAGCACGGCCGCAAGCAGGGCGACGTTCATCAACTGGTCCTTGTTGATGCCGCGGCGGGTCGAGTCGCGAAGCGCGACCTGGATCCCGACGTAGAGGCCGATCGCGATCATGATCCCGTACCAGTGGATCTTGAGCCCGCCGATCGACACGAGAACCGGATCGATCCCGATCTTGATCAGCACCGACCCAGTTTAATGTGTGGCAATGACGGTGAAGGCGTCCTTCACGGATGAGGTGAAGGCCGAGCTCGCCAATGTCCAACCGGCCCGGCCGTGCTGCCAGGAAGCGGAACTGACGGCCATGGTCGAGGCGCTCGCCGGTGCCGGCGACGGCGCGCCGTTGACGCTGCGCATCCCGCGCAATGCGGTGGCGCGGAAGGTGGTCCACCTGGCCAGGGTCGCCGGCGGCCGAGTGGAGACCGTTCGCAAGGGAGCCACGGAGAAGCGGCCCAGCTATCGGCTCCGGCTCACGCTACCGTCGGGCCGGGGCTCAGCGGACGCCTGCTGTGCCCGGGCCATTCTGCGCGGCACCTTCCTGGCCCGCGGCCTGTTGGGCAATCCAGCGGACGCGTACCACCTGGAGATGGCGGTGTCCGCAGGAGCCACCACCCTCGTGAACAGCGGGGCGGTGAGGGCAGGCGTTGCCCTCAAGCGCACCACGCGCCGCGGCCGGACGGTCTATTACTTGAAAGGGGCCGAGCCCATCTCGCGGATGCTCGGCTTGATGGGCGCGAACCGCGCGGTGATGCGCTTCGAGAACGACCGCATCCTGCGTGATATGCGCAGCCAGGCCAACCGGCGGGCCAACAGCGAGACCGCGAACATGGACAAGCGGCTGCGCGCCGCGCTGCAGCAGCGCGAGGCGATCCGGCGGCTCAAGGCGCGCGACAACCGGCTGCAGTCGCTGCCGCCTGCGTTGCGCGAGATGGCCGAGCTGCGCCTGGCGCACCCGCGCGCCAGCCTGCGCGAGCTCGCCCAGGTGGCCCAGGTCAGCAAGTCGGCAGTCGCCAATCGCTTGCGCCGGCTGGTCGGGCAGGCGAATCGAAATGGTCTAATAGATTGAGCGCGGGGACTCCCGCGCCCTGACGAGGGCATCCCCAGTAGCGAGGAGAGGCGTCATGCCGGTGAAGGTTGGCATCAATGGGTTTGGCCGCATCGGGCGCAATGTGTACCGCGCCGCCCTGGGCCGGCGCGACCTCGAGATCGTCGCGGTCAACGACATCACGGATCCTGGGACCCTGGCCCACCTCCTCAAGTACGACTCGATCCTCGGCAATTTCGAGGGTGACGTCGCCGCCGAGGGCGACCACCTGAGGGTGGACGGGGCACGGGTGAAGGTCTTTGCCGAGAGGGATCCCGGCAACCTGCCCTGGAAGGACCTGGGAATCAACATCGTGATCGAATCGACGGGCCTCTTCACCGACGCGACCAAGGCGAAAGTCCATATCGACAAGGGCGGCGCCAGGAAAGTGATCATCTCGGCACCGGCCAAGAACGAGGACATCACGATCGTGCTCGGCGTCAACGGCGAGCGCTACGATCCGCGGCAGCACCATGTCGTCAGCAATGCGTCCTGTACGACGAACTGCCTGGCCCCGGTGGCGAAAGTGCTCCACGACAGCTTCGGCATCGAAGCGGGCCTGATGACGACCGTGCACTCCTACACGAGCGATCAGCGGTTGCTCGACGCACCGCACAAGGACCTGCGGCGGGCACGCGCCGCGGCGCTCTCGGTGATTCCGACAAGCACCGGCGCCGCCACGGCGATGGCGCTGGTCATGCCCGAACTGAAGGGCAAATTTCACGGTATCTCGCTGCGGGTTCCCACGCCGAATGTGTCGCTTGTCGACCTCGCCGTCATGACGCGCGATCCGGTGTCGGCCGACACCATCAACGAGGCGTTGCGGGAGGCGGCCGCCAGCGATCTCAAGGGCATTCTCGCGGTCACCGAGGAGGAACTCGTCTCCAGCGATTTCAAAGGCAACTCCAACTCATCGATCGTCGATGCCCCGCTGACCATGGTGGTTGGTGATCGTCACGGCAAGGTCTTTTCCTGGTACGACAACGAGTGGGGCTATTCCTGCCGGGTCGTCGACCTCGCCGTGTTCATGGGTGACCGGCTGAACTGACTACCGACGTCAGCCTGGGCGGCGCGCTCCAGAAAGCCACGATTCGCGACATCGACGTCGCGGGCAAGCGGGTGCTGGTCCGGGTCGATTTCAACGTCCCGATCGAGGACGGCCGCATCGTCGACGATACCCGGATCCGAGAGGCGCTCCCCACGATCCAGAACCTGGTCGAGCGCAGTGCCCGAGTGATCTTGATCACCCACCTCGGCCGCCCCGACGGCCAGGTCGACAACGCCTACCGGACCACGCCACTCGCGGAGCGGCTTGGCGAGTTGATGGGCCGCCCCGTGCGCCACCTGGACGACTGCGTCGGTCCTTCGGTCGAGGCCGCCGTGACGGCGACGCGCGACGGCGAGGTCGTGATGCTGGAGAACGTTCGCTTCCATCCCGGAGAGACGAAAAACGACCCGGCTTTTGCCAAAGCGCTGGCCACCCTTGGCGAGCTCTTTGTGAACGACGCTTTCGGCACCGCGCACCGGGCCCATGCCTCGACGGTGGGGATCGCGCAATATCTGCCAGCCGTCGCCGGGCTGCTCATGGAGCGGGAGATCACGACGCTGGGACGGATCATGACCGACCCGCCGCATCCGCTGGTGGCCATCGTCGGTGGCTCGAAGATTTCGACGAAGATCGGGGTCCTGCGCAGCCTGCTGCGACGCGTCGATCGCCTCTGCATCGGCGGCGCGATGGCCTGTACGTTCTTGAAGGCGAAAGGCCTGGAGATGGGCCGCTCGCTCGTCGAGGACGACCAGCTGGAGGTGGCGCGGTCGCTGCTCGCATCGGGCGCAACGCTCGTGTTGCCGCTCGATGCCGTCGTGGCTCCGCAGGCGAGGCCCGGCGTCCCTGCGAAAACCGTGCAGGTCGATGCCGTCCCCGCCGACATGACGGTTCTCGACGTCGGGCCCATGACCGTCGAGCGCTTCCTGCAGACCTGTGACGGCGCGGCGGCGATCGTCTGGAACGGCCCGCTCGGCGTCTACGAAGTCCCGCCCTTCGACCACGGCACCGATGCGCTGGCGCAGGGCCTGGCCGGCAGCGACGCGCAGACCATCATCGGTGGCGGCGACCTGGTGGCCGCCCTGCAGAAGCAGCACCTGGCGGAGCGGATGTCGTTCGTCTCGACCGGCGGGGGCGCCACCCTCGAGTTCCTGGAAGGGAAGGTCCTGCCGGGGATCGCGGTTCTGCGCGACAAGGATCATGCGTAGGCCGCTGATCGCCGGCAACTGGAAAATGCATTTCACCGTGCCCGAAGGGCTGGAGTATGCCCTGCGTCTGCGGCATGCCCTGGAGCCGTTCGCGGACCGCGAGGACATCGTGGTGCTGCCGCCTTCGCTGATGCTCTGGGAGATCGCGAACGTCCTTCGAGGATGCCCCCTCGAGGTTGGCGCGCAAAACGCCTCCTGGGAGGATCAGGGCCCGTTCACGGGTGAGATCGCGCCGAAGATGCTGGCGGGCTGGTGCCACTACCTGCTGATCGGCCATTCCGAGCGGCGCCAGCTCTTCAATGAAACCGACGAGCAGCTCAACCGCAAGGTGCAAGCCGCGTTCCGCAACGGCCTGAAGGTGGTCCTGGCCCTTGGCGAAACGCTCGAGGAGCATGAGTTGGGGCGCACGCAGGAGGTCATCACGCGCCAGCTCAGCGCGGCGCTTTACGACATCGACGTCAAGCGGGCCGCGGACCTGACGATTGCGTACGAACCCGTCTGGGCGATCGGGACGGGGCGAGCGGCGACGCCGGAATACGCCAACGAGACCATGGGCCTGATCCGCCGCCTGCTGGTGGGGCGGTTCGAGCAACTCGGGACGGACATGCGCATCCTCTATGGAGGCAGCGTGACGCCGGCCAATGCCCGGAGCCTGATGGACCAGCCGGAGATCGATGGGGCGCTGGTCGGGGGCGCCAGCCTGAAGCAGACCGATTTCACCGAGATCGTGCGCGCCGCGGCCGAGGTCGACAGGCCGGCGTGAACAAAGCGCCGGGACGCCCCCTGGTGCTCGTGATCATCGATGGCTGGGGATACCGGACCGATCCGTTCGGGAACGCGATTGCGGCGGCGAAAAAGCCCAACTGGGATGCACTCTGGCAGCGCTGGCCGCACACGATCCTGGCCGCGGCCGGTGAACCCGTCGGTTTGCCCGAGGGCCAGCAGGGCAACTCCGAGGTTGGCCACCTGAACATCGGCGCCGGCCGCATCGTCTACCAGGACCTCACCCGGATCAACCGGGCGATCCGCGACGGGAGCTTTACGACCAATCCGGTATTGCGCGCCGCGATGCAATCGGCCGCCAGCGGCCCTGCGCTGCACCTGCTGGGCCTCGTCTCGCCCGGCGGCGTGCATAGCTCGAGCGAGCACCTGTACACGCTGCTCGAGATGGCGCACGCGCTACGGGTACCCCGCGTGTTCGTCCATGCCGTCACCGATGGTCGGGACGAGCCGCCCAACAGTGCGGCCGGCTACATCGCGGAGCTGGTCGAGCGCATCCGCGCGATCGGCACCGGCAGGATTGCGTCGATCAGCGGCCGGTACTACGCGATGGACCGTGACAAACGATGGGAGCGGACCGAGCGCGCCTACCGCACCGTGGTTGAGGCGAGCGGACCGACGGCGCCGGACCCGGTGGCCTTGATCAGGCACAGCTACGACAGCGGCATCACCGATGAATTCATCGTGCCGACCCGGATCGTGGCGGCGGGCGAGGAACCGCCACCACCGATCGGCGACGGCGACAGCCTGATTTTTTTCAATTTCCGGCCCGACCGCGCGCGCCAGTTGAGCCACGCCATGGTGGACCTGTCCTGGGAGCACTTCCCGCGCGAGCGCCGGTTGAGGCTCGCGCACTTCGTCACGTTCACCGAGTACGAGAAGGGCCTTGCCGCGGAGGTGGCCTTCCCCGACGAACCGCTGAACCAGGTGCTCGCGCAGGTGGTCGCCGACGCGGGATCGCGACAATTCCACACGGCTGAGACCGAGAAGTACGCCCACGTCACGTACTTTCTGAACGGCGGGCGGGAGGCGCCGTTTCCCGGCGAAGAGCGGCTGCTCGTGCCTTCGCCCCGGGTGGCGACCTACGACCTGAAGCCGGAGATGAGTGCGCAGCCCGTCACCGATGCCCTGCTGGACCGGCTGGCGGGTGGCGACGACCGCTTCCTGGTCGTCAACTTTGCCAACCCGGACATGGTTGGCCACACCGGCGTCTTTCCGGCGACGGTGAGGGCGGTCGAGGTTGTCGACGCCATGCTCGGCCGGATCGCGGGTCCGGTCCTCAGCCGTCGCGGCATCCTCGCGATCACGGCGGACCATGGGAACGCCGAGTTGAAGGTCGACCGAGCGACGGGCGCGCCGCTGACCGCGCATACCACGAGTCCCGTGCCGTTGATTCTGGCCGGTGCGGATGAGGTCCGCGGGCTTCGCGAGGGCGGCAAGCTGGGCGACGTTGCGCCGACGCTGTTGCCGCTCGTCGGACTGGAGGTGCCGCGCGCCATGTCCGGCGACGACCTCAGGGTGTCGACGCCGCCCAGTCCTGCTCCATCCGGCTGAGGAAGGTTCGGGCCAGCTGGGGCTCGCGCACCAGAAGGTCGAGTTCGTGGTTGCGCGTGAACCCGGAGCGCGACCAGTTGCAGCTACCGAAGAGGGTGGTCCCAGCATCGAAGATCCCGACCTTCGCATGGAGCAGCTCGTCGCCGGCCTGCCGGTAGAAGCGCACAGTGGCTCCGGCCGGCTCCAGGACCCCGAAGGCAGTGCCATTTTGTGGTTGGGTCGGATCCAGCAAGACGCGAAGGTGGACAGCGCGATGCGCGGCCGCGAGCAGCGCCTCGAGGACGAGGCGATCGCTCAGAACGAACATCTCGATGTCGATCGAGTGTTGGGCGGCGGCGATCGCCGCGAGCGCAGCGGCCCGAATGAACTCACCGGGATGCGTCGTCAACACCTCGACGGTGCGGTCGGCGGCCGGCGATGGAATGACGGCCGCGTCGCCCGACAGCGCCAGGTCCTGCTTGAAGACGCGCTCGAGGTTGTCCACGATGGGGCCCGTCGCCAGCACGTCGAAGTCGTGGTTCTGCGGAGAGTGCGTTCCCCAGTTGATGCCCCCGACGATGGACCGGGCGCCGTCGATGATCAGCAGCTTCACATGGTCGATCGTGAGGCGTTCCAGCGGAAACGCCACGACCCGGACGCCGCCCTGCTCCAGCTGGGCCCAGACAGTCCGGCTGCTCCGCTCCGACGGATCCCTGATCGCGGTGACCGTCACGCCGCGCTCGTGCGCGTCGAGCAGCAACGTCGCGAGATCTAACCGTTGGAACTCGTACAGCTCGATGTCGATGGAGCGCCGTGCGTGGCCCAGCTCTACGACGATCGCCGCAAAGGCGGTTGCGCCGTCGGGCAACGGAACCAGCCGGTCGGCCCCGGTGCTGATGGCCGATGGCGCGACCGGCGGCCGGGCAAGGGCGGCGCCCGTGGGGAGTGCGGTACGGCCCGGCGCACAGGAGGCGGCCAGCAGCGCCAGGAGGAGGAGGGGCAACCGGAGGCAGCGGGACGGGCCGTACACGCCGGCATGCTACTACGTATTTGTGTATCTGTCAAGGCCAGCACTGCGGCCGGGCTCGCGGAGAATTGGCGTTATAATTCAGCGGCTTCAGCCTCAATGAAAGCCTTTCTCGGGATCGTCGAGCTCTTCCTGGCCCTTCTCGTCATGCTTGGCGTGTTGCTCCAGACGCCCAAGGCCAGCGGGCTCGGTGGCACCATCGGCGGCGGCGGAGATTCGGGCGGTGGCTACCGCACGAAACGCGGACTGGAAAAGAACCTGTTCTACGCCACAATCGGACTGGTGGTCCTGTTCGTGGTGGTCTCTGTCGTCTACATCCGAGTCGGTTGATCCGGCGCGGACTGCTCGCCCTCGGGGTGGGCGTACCGCTGATCGCGCTGCTGACCGTCCTGGCGCTCGTTTTCCGTGACGTCATCCTGTCGCCCGAGGCGCCTCGACCGGGCGGCACGTACGTGGAGGGCGTGGTCGGCCAACTCGGCTCGCTCAACCCGCTCTTCGGGGAGGCCACCGCCGGGTCGAATGACCTCGATGCGCTGCTCTTCGAGCCGCTAGTCCGAGTCCTGCCGACGGGGGCGGTCCAGGGGCGCCTTGCCTCGCATTGGGAGGTCAGCCCGGACGGTCGCAGCTACAGCTTCACCCTGCGACCCAATGCGCGATGGTCGGACGGTACCCTGGTCAGCGCGGACGATGTCGTCTTCACGGTTCGGACCGTCCAGGATCCGCAGTTCCCCGGCGCCCTCCTCAACCAGAGCTGGAAGGACATCATCGCCACGGCGGTCGACGGCGGCCACGTTCGTTTCGCGCTCCCCGGCCACAACGCCGGGTTCATGGCGAATCTCGAGCTGCTCGACATCGTCCCGGCCCACCTGCTCGCGGGGAAAACGATGGTCGAGCTCGCCTCCGCGTCGCCCAATCTGAACCCGGTCGGAACCGGGCCCTTTCGCATGGTGGCGAACCTCGGCGACCGGATCCAGTTGGAGCGCAACCCGTTCTCCTGGCGCCGGCCCTGGCTGGATTCCCTCATGATCCGTAGCTTCTCGTCGCAAGCCGCCGCCTTGGATGCGCTCGATCGGGGGCAGATCGACGGTCTCGCCAATCTCACCCCGTCGGGCGCCGCCCAGGAGCGGACCAACGCGCAGGTGGCCGTGTTGACCAGCGCGACCTATCAATATGCGGAACTCCTCTTCAACCTGAAGACCGACGAACCCTACTTCCAGGACGTCAAGGTCCGGCAGGCGATCGCGAAGGCGATCGACCGAACGGCGATCATCCGCGATGTCCTGGGCGGGCAGGCCGTTCCCGCCGACTCACCGATCCCGCGTTCGATCACCTGGGCGTATGACAGCGCGGCCCAGCAGCCAGCCTATGATCCGACGGGCGCCGGCAAGCTGCTCGACGACGCCGGGTGGACCATGGTCAACGGCATTCGAACCAAGGGTACGACGAGTCTCAGCTTCGGCCTGACGGTGTCGAGCGACGTCCCGCCATACGAGCGGGTGGCCGAGAAGGTGGCCAGCCAGCTGTCGCAGGTCGGGATCGTCGCCGAGGTCCGACCGGTCACGACGGCCTCGCTGATCCACGATTACCTCAACCCGCGCACCTTCGACATGACGCTCACGGCGTTCGATAACGGCCCCGATCCGGACGTCTACTCGTTCTGGCACTCCTCGCAGGCGCATCCGGGCGGCTTCAACTTCGCCGGCATGAAGAAGAACGTCTTCATCGACGGCGACCTCGAGGACGGCCGCAACACCCTCGACCTGACGGCCCGGGCCAAGGCGTACGCCACCTTCCAGGAGGATTTCGCCAAGGAGATTCCCGCGGTTTTTCTCTACAGCCCGCGGTACGTGATCGCCGTCAACCGCCGCGTCCACGGGGCCCGCCTCGACTCGGCCATCGAACCGGAGGAGCGGTACGCCTACATCAGCGACTGGTACCGCGAGGTCGGCCGATAAGCCCGCCCCCGGGCGTGGATAAGCGCGCCCCGGTGTGGAAAGGCGCGCGTGATAAGCCCGCCCCGGCGTGGAAAGGCGGGCGTGAAAGGGTGGGTGGAATGCGGCTGAAAGGACTTGAACCTTCAAGGGCTTGCGCCCACCAGGCCCTGAACCTGGCGTGTTTACCGATTTCACCACAGCCGCGTCGAACTACAGATTCTGCCACAGCCGGCCCACGGGCGGAACTGCACCACCCAACTCATGCCCAGTGCCGTCGCTGAGCTGACCGCGCACGAGCTGGCGAAGTTCCGCCGGCAATTCGACACCCCCGCGAAGGTCCAGCAGTTTCTGGACGATATTCCGTACAACACGGAGGACGAGGGGGAGACGTTCCGGTCGCCACGCGTGGTCCTCCGCGACCGAACCGCCAACTGCATCGAAGGGGCCGTCTTCGCGGCCGCTGCGCTGCGTGTCCGAGGCGACCCGCCGCTGATCATGGACCTCACCGCGGTTCGCGACGAGGACCACGTGATCGCGGTCTATCGACGCCGAGGCCTCTGGGGCGCGATCGGGACGAGTAAGTTCACCGGTCTGCGCGCCCGGCAACCGGTCTACCGAACGCTGCGCGAATTGGCAATGTCGTATTTCGAGCACTACTTCAATCTCGAGGGGGAGCTGACCCTCCGCGGTCACGGCCGACCCGTCAACCTGGCGCGCTTCGACCGGCTGCACTGGATGACGAGCGAGGTCGATCTATGGGCCATCGCCGAGCACCTCGAACGAATTCCTCACGTCCCCCTCCTTCTGCCGGCGGTCGCCGGCCGCCTGGCCGGGGTGGACGCGCGCCTGCGGACTGCCGACCTGTTGCGGCACCCCACCGCCGGCCCCCAGCGCCGGGCTCGCGCCTCGAGGCGAGGTGATTGACATTATCGGTATCACTTGTTAAATTAGCCAAACCATCATTCAAATTGCGCGGCGAAGCGGCCGCGCCGGCGTTCGATCGGAGGAAGGGATGAGAAAAGGCGCAACAGAACCGGATATTCCCCTGGAAGCCGTCCAATCACTCCTGACCCGGGTGATCTGGCAGGCGGTGGCGGACCTCAGTGTGGAGACCTATCGCTCGGAATCTGAGCGGTTCTTTGCCGGGGAGACCTTCGTCGAATACTGCGACATCCTTGGCTGGCCACCTGCTGACGGCCGCGGAGATGGCCGCGCAGCGCGTTCCCACGGTCCCGGCCGTCGCGGTTTAGACTCGCGCACACTGGGGGGGGTTTGGCGGTCGCCTAGTTTGGCCGGGCTGACCCGCTACACTTGGGGCACACCCCGATGAACCTCCTCCTTGTCGAGGACGAGCGCAAGCTCTCGACGCTGCTCAAGCAGCTCTTGGAGGACGAGCGCTATGCCGTCGACATCGCGGCCGACGGTGAGCGGGCCCAGGAGCTTGCCGAAACGGCGCGCTATGACGCCATCATCCTCGATCTCATGATTCCCAAGAAGGACGGCATGGAGGTCTGCCGCTGGCTCCGCCAGAACCGCATTCAAACGCCGGTCATCATGCTCACCGCGCGCAGTCAGATCCATGACCGCGTCGCCGGCCTCGACGCTGGCGCCGACGATTACCTGCCCAAGCCGTTCGCCTTCGAAGAGCTCCTCGCCAGGTTGCGGGCGCTCATGCGGAGGGAGCAAAAGAACGGCCATGCCAACCGGCTGCAGGTGGCCGACCTCGTTCTCGATCTCAAGACCCACCAGGTCCGGCGGGGCGACGCCCCAATTGAGTTGACCGCCCGGGAGTTCGCCCTCCTCGAGTTCTTGATGCGCCATCCCAACCAGGTGCTGACCCAGGCGCAGATCGCCGAGCGGGTCTGGGACTACAACTTTGAAGGCACCACGAATCGCGTCGCCGTCTATATCTCCTACCTGCGCGACAAGATCGACGAGGGCCGCTCGCCGAAGCTCATCCAAACGGTGTATGGCGTCGGCTACCGGCTGTCGGGATGATGTTCAGGGGCGCGCTGGTGCGCCTCGCCGCCCAGTACTTCGTCCTGCTCGTTCTCATCCTCGGGTTCTTTGACCTGATCGTCTACGTGACCGTGTCACAGGCGCTGCAGGCAAAAGCTGACAAAGACCTCGCAACCGCCGTCACGCAAGCGATGAGCAACGTGACCGTCACCGGCGAGACGATCAGCGTCAACCCCCAACCGCTGCTGACCCCAAGCCTTGCCGATGTCTTCGTGCGCGTCCTCGACTTCAAGGGCCAGGAAGTCAGCCAGCCGCGCGCCGAACTCAAGAAGCTCTTCAACAACCCGAGCTTGAGCACGCCGATCGGCGCCGCCAACGCGGGCCAACCCGGACAGACCCAGGTCGCCAGTGGCTCGGAGCTCTACATGGTCGACACCCGTCCCATCGTGTCGAAGTCGCACAAGGTCATCGGCGTCTTGCAGGTCGCGCAACCAATCTCATGGGTCGGAGACGCGCTCTCGCGGTTGGTGCGCCAGCTCGTTCTGGCGTCCGCGATCGGGATCGTCCTTGGCGCCCTGGCCTCGCTGCTGATGGCGACGCGCTCGATCCGGCCCATCGGCCGTGCCTTCCAGCGCCAGCGCGAGTTCGTCGCCGATGCCTCCCACGAGTTACGCACGCCGCTGACCCTGATCCGAACCAACGTCGAGGCATGGCTACGGCGCTCCAACGGGACGTCCCGCGCGTATGCGAAGGGCATCGTCGAGGAGGTCGAACAGCTGAACCGGATCGTCGGCGACCTGACCACGCTCGCCCTGGCCGATGCCAGGCAGTTGCCTCTCGATCCCAAGCCGATGGAGCTGAATGAGTTGGTCAAGGGCCTGATCGTCCAGGCCACCCCGATGGCCGAAGCGCGCGGCGTCCAGCTCCGCCCGGATCTGAACGGCGGGGTTCGGGTGGATGCCGACCTGGGTCGGGTGCGTCAGCTCCTGCTGATCCTGATCGACAACGCCCTGACGCACACGCCGCCGGGTGGCGAGGTGTCAGTGGGTGTGATCCGTCACAACGGACGGGCCCACGTCAGGGTGACCGACACCGGCGAGGGGATCCCGAGTGGCGATCTGCCTCATATCTTCGAGCGCTTTTACCGGGCGGACAAGGCGCGCACCCGCGAGAGCGGCGGCACCGGCCTCGGCCTCGCGATCGCGAAGTGGATCGTCGACGCGCACAAGGGTGAGATCGGCGTGAAAAGCGCCGAAGGCAAGGGCACCGAGGTCGACGTCAGCCTCCCGGCCCTCGACTAGAAACCCTCCGCCCGTCGGCGCCGTTAACCCCTTGCATGATTCCGGGTAGACCGCTTGTCGCCGCGGGGCTTCTGGCTGGAGTGGTTGCCGCCGGTGTGGGCGCCTGGGTGCTCGCTCCGGCGATGCGCAATCAGGCAGGTCTGCACCATGACGGTCTGGGTCGAAACCGGGTCGGATGAGTACCTGGCCTACGGCCTGAGCGGCGGGCCCTAGTCCGAGCCTTACTCGACTTTGATCTCGCGCACCGGCTGGAGTGTCAGCAGGGCGATCAAGAAGAATCCGGTGACGATCCCGAACATGACCCGGTAACCGACCGCGCTCGAGCGATTGTTGTTAAAGGCATCGATGATGGGCCCCAGGATCGGCCGCGCGATGAGGCCCGCGCTGGCGGTCGCGATGTTCGAGACCCCCATGTAGCGACCGGCTTCGGCTTTCGGGATCAGGTCGGTCATGAACGCCCAGTCCACCGACAGGAACGTCCCGAGGGAGATGCCCACGATCAGTCCGAAGCCGAGGATCCACGGCAGGCTGGGGGCGAAGATCAACAGGGTCGAGCCCACCGCGCCGATCACGCAGGCGGCGGCGATCAAACGCTTCTTGCCGAAGCGCTCGGCGAGGAAGCCCGCGGTCATGCAGAGCACCGCCGCGAAGACCAGGATCGTCGCCTGCAGGGCGCTACTGTAAAGCGAGGCCTTGCCCTCGGAGTAGTTGAACGTGTAGCGGATGAAGTTGAAGGCGTAGGTCCCGATCGCCACCGGCGCCATCAGGAAGAAGAGCCGCGAGACCATCAACCAGGCGAAGTCCCGGTAGCGCCGCGTGTCGATGGCAACGCTGAGCAACACGGAGCGCCCCAGCCGCTGGCTCGACGCCGCCGTCCGCCGCCGATCGGGTACGCCGAGGATCACGAGCGCGCCGGCGATGGCGATCACCACGGGCAGGGTGAGGATCGCGAGGCGGAGATGATGGGTCGGGATGAGAAGCGCGCCGACCACAAGGAAGCCCACGATCGTGCCCAGCATGTTCATCAAGCCGTAGTAACCGGAGGCCTCGCCGCGCTGTTCGGACGGCACCTGGTCGGGCAGCATCCCCTGGTATGGGCCCTGCGCAGTGTTGGACGCGATCTGGAAGAGGACGTAGACGACGAGCAACGCCCAGTACGACGTCACGAAGGCAACCAGGGTCAGAAAAATGATGTCGCCGACCACGCCAATGGCGATGAAGGGGCGCCGGCGGCCCAGCTCGAAGCGGCTATTGTCGCTGATCGCGCCGATCGCCGGTTGCCAGACGATCGCGAACGCGGCGCCGACCGTGTCGAGGACAGAGACGTATGTGTTGACATCGGCGGCGATGGCAAGCGGTCCGAGGCGGATGGTCATCGGGTCGGTGAAGCGATCGACGAGCAGCGGGATGATGTTGCCAACCAGCGGCTGCGTCACGTACGCGATCGCAAACCAGAACGAGCTGAGCAGGAGCATGCCGCGCCAGGACAGGTGCGTTCGCGCCGCAGACTCGTGCACCGTCCGCAGCAGGCGACGCTCGCCCGCCTGAATGAATCCCGCCATTCCCGTGCGGAGTGTAAACGACCGCCGCGGTCGATTTGCTACGGTAGCGGGCGGATGGCTCGTTCCAAGATCACCGTGGTGGGGGCCGGTAATGTCGGCGCCACCCTGGCCCAACGCCTCGCCGAGCGTGGCTACGCCGACATCGTGCTGGTCGACATCGTGGAAGGCCTGCCCCAGGGAAAGGCGCTCGACATGCTGGAGGCAGGGCCGATCGTCGGCTACGACTCCACCATCGTCGGTACCAATGGCTACGAGGAGACCGCGCGGTCGAGCATCTGCGTGATCACCTCCGGCGTCCCTCGCAAGCCCGGCATGACCCGGGACGACCTCGTAAAAACCAACCAGAACATCGTCCGCGGCGTGACTCAGGAGCTCGTTCGCCGATCGCCTGACGCCATTCTCATCGTCGTCAGCAACCCGCTCGACGCCATGGCGCAGTTGGCGTTCGAGGTCAGCAAATTTCCGCGGCAGCGCGTCATCGGGATGGCCGGCGTCCTCGACACGGCGCGCTTTCGCAGCTTCATCGCGCAGGAGCTCAAAGTCTCGGTGCGTGACGTGGAGGCCTATGTCCTCGGTGGCCATGGGGACACGATGGTTCCCCTCTCCCGCATGTGCACCGTCGCCGGCATCCCCATCAGCACGTTGATTCCATCGGAGCGCATCGAGGCCATCGTCAAGCGAACCCGCGACGGCGGTGCCGAGATCGTCAATCTGCTGAAGTCGGGCAGCGCCTACTACGCGCCCTCTGCCGCGGTTGCCGAAATGGTCGATGCCATCATGCTCGACCGCAAG
>VBFX01000312.1 GCA_005889395.1 Chloroflexota bacterium | reverse complement strand
TCGGTGTGAAAGTCCCCGTGGCCCCGGCTGGGAGACCGTCAACGCTGAGAGCTACCGGACCGCTGAAACCGCCCGTCGGCGCGATCGAGACCGTGTAGCTCGTCGCGCTGCCGACGCCGACCGTCTGGCTGGCGGGCGTAACCGACATGCTGAAATCAGGCACCGACACCGGGCCGGTGCTGACCGCGAAATTCTGCGTGGTCCATTGGGCGAAGCCGAAAAAGGCCGGGCCGGCCAATTGGTTGCTGCCCCAGACGACACCGGCATTACTCGGGTCGGGCGAGGCGCCCGAGTAGTCGCCCCAGCGACACGGGGCCGTGGTGCAGTTGCCCTGGAAGAGGGTCTCCTGGTCGAATGTCGCACTCGTCCCAAGGACGACCTCGCCGGCGTCCATCTGGCCGGTGGGCGTCGAACTCTGGCGGGTCTGCGCACCGATCAGCGCGAGCGTTGATCCGCTGCCCCGGTTGTAAAACACCGCGGCATCGCTGCCGCCAGACGATGGCGAAATCGCGGCATTGAAAATGTGGTCCGTGTCGCTGCCGATCTCGCCCTCCTGGAGAATGCTCAACGTCGACGGCACGAACTCGTTCCAGCGGACGACGGCGCGCCCGCCCGCTCCGGCCACAGTGTGTTGGGTCCAGAGGGCCTCGATGCCTCCTGCCGAGGGGTCGCGGAGCTGTACGGCCTGGGTCAGGCGTCCATCGAGGCTGTCGAGCAGATACGTTGTGCCTGGTTGGGGCACGCTCGGCGGAACGCTAAAGGATCCGACGGATATGTCGCCATCGGCGACCAGCGTCGGTCCAGAAGCGAAGTGCCAGACCATGACCTTCGACTGCGCCGCAGTCGTGTCGTCATGAGCGCCGACGATGTACCCAGTCGATGATCCGTCCGCGGTGTTGGCCGGCACCGGGGTGAAGGCGAGCGATCCGTCGGCGTTGTGCAGAAGGTGCGTGGCGTCCGCGAAGTACCACGCGGATACCGGCGAGCTGCAGGTCGTGTCGCCGGCGAGCGGCTTGGGGATGGCCCACATGTTGGCGGTGACGAAGGGGTAGGTCGGCAGCGTATCGCTGTAGACATTGCTGCCGATTGTGATGAAGTTGGCGTCGTGCCCCAGCTTGGGATAGTCGTTCAGGCTGCTCCCGGTACCGACGCCGTAGCGGCACCAGCCGCCTGGCAGGTTGGTCGGGTCGGCGGTCTTCGTCCAGCCGAAGAGCACGTAGTTGTTGCCTGTCTGGAAGCCGATGAGGGCGTAGATCCAGCGGTTCGACTGCGGGTCCCACTGGATCTGCACATCTGTTGTGGTGAGGCCGGACGGGGCTCCGACAAAGCTCGCCAGGTCGAGTGAGTTGACGCGGGCCAGCGTATTGCGATCAAAGACCCCCACGAACTGGTTGACGAACTCCATGTAAAAGTTTGGGCCGATTGCGCCGGTCGTATCCGGCGGCGTGACCCCATTCCCCTCGTCGGCCGCCGACAGACCGGGCTGATTGAGGTTGTTGAAGATGGCGGATGACGGTTTGCGGGCCGCCGATTCCGGTCCTGCTTGACGCGGAATGGCCGGCGAGGCGCCATTCGCCGCCGCATCTGCGCGACGCTTCGCCGCTGCCAGCGCGGCCGGATTCATCGGGCGAACGGGAACCGACACCGCGTGCGCGGGACTCGAAGCTGGTGAAGTCCGCAAAGCGACGACGGGAGCGGAACCAACCGGTGGAAAAATCTTCTTTATCGCTCGCGACGCGGACGGTCCTGGTGCGGCAGCGGCCGCGATCTGAGCAAGCAACAGCATGAAAATGCCGGCGGCGACGACCGGTCCACGGACGAGGAGACGCGGCGCAGAACGCGTGCGTGCAGACGGCGAATGATTGGCTGACATGGTGCCCTCCCTGATGCCCCCTTAGAGCCGAAAGATGACCGGAATATGACGCTACCCCGAGGCGCTGTCAATAGAAAATCATGCCAAAGGAACGGCCGCTACCGAACGCGAAAAATTGACCACGTCAGGTCCGCCACGACCGACCCACACCACATGAGCTCGTTCAAGAGCTTCATCAGCTTGTGGCAAAAACGAGCTGCTAACGGAAAGTCGGGACAAAATAGAAAAGCCGTCCCGTCGGGGACGGCTTTAGACGAACAAACGCAGCGCGTCAGTCGGCCATCGTCGTGGTCGAGCGCGGACGAGACATGAGCCGGATCAGCGAAACGATGCCCCATCCGATCAGGGCGTAGATGGCCATCGCGACCAGCGACTCCGGCTCGAGAATCGACCTGCCCTCCTGGGCAGTATTGAAGATGCCGTGGAAGGGCGCCACCAGCGGCCAGGTCACGTCGTACATGAAGCGGACAAATGGGGCCGGATTCGCGCCGAACAGCTTAAGCACGAAGCGAATCGCGATCAAGACATCGACGAAACCGACGATCCACCAGACGGCCTGGATCGCACGGGTGTTGTAGCCGCCCTCGCGGTAGACCGCCGTTCGCGACGTCGACGAGGTGGTTAGGGGCGTGACTGGGGCGACGGGCCGCACCGGCTCACCCGTGGTCGTCTCCTGTCGGACGACTTCCCGATCGTATGAGTCAGGCATGATGGTTCTCCTTTGAGCCCGCAGATGGGTATGACGCGCGGCTCAAACACTACAGAAATGATAGCACATTATGTAGCAGCGTGGCCGCGTCATTCGCCGGCGCACCGGCCACTCCATTTGCGGGCTCGGGAGAGAATGGCCAAGGTGGAGATTGCGGTTTACGGCGCCGGCGCGATCGGGAGTTTGCTAGG
>VBFX01000112.1 GCA_005889395.1 Chloroflexota bacterium | reverse complement strand
CACGATCGCCAGGTAGTCGCCCCGAAGGCGCAAGGCGGGGACACCGACCAGCAAGGCGAACGCCAGGGTGACCGCCATCACGACCAGCAGCGCGGCCCACAGAGGGTAGTGCTGGTGGAGCTGGTCGCTGGCGACGAGCGCGTAGGCATAAGACCCGATCCCGAAGAAGGCGATGAACCCGAGGTTCAGGAGGCCCGCGTACCCGACCACCAGGTTGAGCGCGACGGCCAGGCAGGCGTACATCGCGCAGTTGGCGAGGATCAGCGTCCAGAATTGCGCGTCGGTCCAGCTCGAGTTGTCCTCGATGTATTGCAGACCGAGGGGAACGAGTGCGGCGAAGATAAAGAAGGGAATCAGCACAACCGGCCGGGTCAGCGCGTGGTTCCAACCCCCTGGGCCGGATTCCCACAGACGCTTGAGAGGATGTGTCGTTGCGGCGGTGTCGAGGGGGGTCGGCTGCGCGCTCATGCCCGGTCCGTGAGCGGTTGGCCGAACAGCCCTTGCGGCCGGATCAGCAGGACCGTGATGAGGGCGAGGAACACGAAGGTGTCCTGAAACTGGGAGCTGATGAAGCCGCCCACGAGGCTTTCCAGCACACCAAGCAACAGGCCACCGATCATCGCCCCGCGGATGTTGCCGATGCCGCCGATGACCGCGGCCGTGAAGGCCTTGATCCCGAGCAGGTAACCCATGAAGAAGTCGACGCTCGCGTAGCGCAACCCAAAGAGCACGCCACCCATACCGGCAAGGGCGGACGCCACGAAGAAGGTGACCAGGATCACTCGATCGACGTCGATCCCCATGAAGGTCGCCGCCTCGCGGTCCTGGGCGGTGGCCCGCATGGCGCCACCGAAACGGGTACGGAAGACGAAGGCATCGAGGGCCACCATCAGTGCGACCGCGGCGACGAACAGCGCGAGCCCCGTCAGCGGCGTGACGACGCTGGCCACGTGCAGGACGGTCTGCGGAACGAGAGCGTTGCTTGGAACCAGGACCGGAGCGGGGCTGACCCAGACCTGGACAGCGCTCTCGAGAAAGAGCGAGACGCCGATCGCGGTGATGAGCGGCGCCAGGCGATTGGCGTTGCGCAGCGGCCGGTAGGCGATCCGCTCGATGCCAACGCCGAGCAATCCGGCGCCACCGACGGCCACCAGCATCATCAGGGCCACCGCCAGGCCCGCCGGGATCACGGCGACCTCGTTGTGCACGAGGAGCCCGGCGACGCCGGCGGCCAGGAAGGCGCCCACCATGTAGACGTCGCCGTGCGCGAAATTCAGCATCTCGAGGATGCCGTAAATCAGCGTATAGCCAAGGGCGATGAGCGCATAGAGGCTTCCCAACTCGAGGCCATTGACCAGTTGCTGTGGGAAGTTCTGCAGAAAATAGTCCACGGCAATCAAGAAGGGGACGGGATGGGCCCGTCCCCTTCCTTCTTACTCCTTCAGCCGGAGACTTGCTTGACGACCACCATCTGGGTGCCTTTCGCCTGGTAGACGTAGATGCCGCCGCCCGTGACGTCACCCTTCGAGTCAAATTTGACGGAGCCGAAGATGGTGTTGAAGCTGTCGCTGCCGAGATGGCTGAGCACGTCGGCGCGCGAAATCTTGCCGTTCTTCACCGGCGAGTTCTTGATCGCCTGCAGCAACACCTGGGCCGCCTCGTAGGCCGAGCCATAGAAGGGGCCGGCCTGGCCGATCGAATCGGCGCCGTACTCCGCTTTGTAGGCCGCCACGTACGCTGCTGCCGCGCTACCCGACACGCCGGCCGGGTCGGCGGTGATGTTGGTCGCGTAGGCACCGACATAAGAACCCTGCGAGGCGGTGATGATCGAGGAGTCTTCCTCGCCATCCGTCCCAAGGAACTGGATGTTCTGGCCGATGGTGAGGCCCTGCGCCTTCATTTGCGAAACGAACGGCGCCGCTTCTGGCCCTTCGTCGGCGAAGTAGACCCAGTCCGCGCCGAACGACTTGATCTTCTGGATCGTCGTGGCGAAGTCTTTCTGCCCGGCCTTGGCCTGGTCGCGCATGGTCGGGATGTTGTGGTCTTTCAGATACTTCTCGGTCTGGTCCGCAAGGCCGGTCGAGTAGTCGGACTTGGCGTCCATCACGTAGACCTTCTTCGCCCCCTGGTCGATCATGAACTTCCCGTCCGCCGGACCCTGGGCGTCATCACGCGCATTGACGCGGTGCGCCACACTGTTGCCCTGGTCGGTCACCTTGACGTTCGAGGCGGACTCGCTGACGAGAGGCAGCGGTGGGCTGGCCTCTTGCAATCCCTGGATCGAGCCCAGGACCACGCCGGAGTTCATCGGTCCGACGATGCCGAGGACGGTGGGATCAGAGATCCCCTTGGCCTGTAGCGTCTGCGCCGTCTGGGCCGTGTGCTGGTCGTCCCATATCAGAAGCTGTACCTGCGTGCCGTTCACACCACCGGCCTTGTTGAAATCCTTGACCGCCAGCTGGATCGCCCGTAGCGCGCCAGCCCCAATCGACGCCTGATCGCCGGTAAACGGTCCCTCGGCCGCGATCTGGACCTTGTCCGGTTTGTTCGCCGCGGTTCCGGGCGTGCTGCCCCCGCCGCATGCCGCCAACCCGACGCTGGCGATGGCCGCGAGGACGAGAATTCTTGGCTGTACCATCCTCCCTGTCGACCTCCTCTTCCTTTGTCGAAGACCTAAAATCGTGCGCTCTTTATACACGCTTGGACCACCGAGAGCAACCGCCGCCCGGCCGCCTCTAACCCTTTCTAATTCGGCGCGTGGACGAGCAGGTCGGGATAACGGTCCAGCGCGGCCAGGACCGTGTCCACGTCGCCGGCTGTGTTGTAGTAGTGCAGCGAGACCCGAAGTGAGCCGTCGCGGGTCGAGCAGAGGATGCCCTCGCGCGCCAGCGTCTCGACGAGCTGCGGCGCATCGGACGACCGCACCATCACGAGAGGGCCGCGGTCCGCCGGCTCCTCCGGTGTGAGCAGGGCCAGGCGGCGCCGGCGAGCCCCGTCGATGAAGCGCCCGGCGAGGGCCTGGACGTGGGCCTGGATGACGTCGAGCCCCACGCCGGCGAGCAACCGCAGCGCGGCGAGTGACGCGTAGATGTTGGGCACCGGCGGGGACCCGGTCTCGAAGCGCCGGGCGGTCGCCGAATAGCGCAGGTGGTGGACGTCGTAGGCGAAGACGTTCTCCTGACCGAACCAGCCCGAGTCGCTCGGCTCGAAGCGGTCGATCATGTCCTTCCGCATGTACATGAACGCCACCCCCGGCGAGCCCAGCAGGTACTTGAGAGCGCCGGTGACCAGGATGTCGAGGTCGAGCGCCTTGACGTCCATCGGCTGCGTCCCCATGCACTGGTAGGCGTCGATCAAGAGGTGGGCACCCCGCTCGTGCGCCAGCTCGGCCAGGGCACTGATGTTGTTCTTGAACCCGTTCTTGTAACAGACCTGGGTCGTCGAAACCAGAGCCGTCTTCTCATCGACCAACTCTTCGAAGGCGCTCAGTGGCAGTCGAGTCCCGTTTGCCCGAGCGAAGGCGACCTCGGCGCCGCGGCGCTGTTGCGCCAGCCAGATATGCCCGATCGTCGGAAAATCGAAATCGCTGGTCACCACCTTCGGGCGATCGCTGTAGGTGAGTGCGCTTGCCAGGGAATTGAGGGCGGTGGACACGGAAAAGGTCACGGCGACCTCCGCCGGTTCGGCGTTGATCAGCCGGGCGAATTCGACCCGTAGCTCCTCCATCCGCCCTACCCAGATCTCCCAGGGATTGCCGTGCGTGTGCCAGGACTCGAGAAACTCCTGCATGGCGGCCTCCACCGGCCTCGACAGGGCGCCCTGCGAACAGCTGCTCAAGTAGATCTTCTGGTCGAAGATGGGAAACTGCTTGCGGAACGCGGCGACGCCGTTATCCTGGACGGTTTGGCGCGACACTTCTGGCATTCTAGTGTCGTGCCGCGCGCGATGATCTCCCACAAGTCGGGCTTGTTCACCGAGTCGGTCATCCGTGAGATGACACGGCTGTGCCTCGCCGAACACGGCGAAAACTGCCTCAACCTGGCACAGGGGTTCCCCGATTTTGCCGCGCCCGCCGAGCTCAAAGAGGCGGCGGTCGACGCGATCCGCAAGGACTTCAATCAGTACGCCACGACCTGGGGCGCCAAGGTGATGCGCGACGCGATCGCGGCCAAAACACTGCACTTCCGCCAGATGGCCGTCGATCCCGAGACCGAGATCACGGTCTGCTGCGGCGTGACCGAGGCGATGCTGTCGACGATCCTCGCCCTGGTCGATCCCGGCGACGAGGTGATCATCTTCGAGCCGTTCTACGAGAACTATGGCCCGGATTGCATCCTCTCAGGGGCGACCCCGGTGGTCGTGCCGCTCCTGGCACCGGATTGGCGCTTCGACCGTGACCAGCTGCGCCGCGCGTTCAACCCGCGGACGCGCGCGATCATCATCAATACGCCCCACAATCCGACGGGCAAGGTGTACAGCCGCGAGGAGCTCACCTTCATCGCCGGCCTCTGCCAGGAGTTCGACGTGCTGGCCATCACCGACGAGATCTACGAGCACCTCGTCTACCGCGGCGAGCACGTCAGCATCGCCACGCTCGCTGGCATGCGAGAACGCACCGTGACGATCAACGGCCTCTCCAAGACGTACAGCGTCACCGGGTGGCGGCTGGCCTACGCGATCGCCCCCGCCGAAATGACCAGTGCCATCCGCAAGGTTCATGACTTCGTCACGGTCGGCGCACCGCACCCGCTCCAGGTGGCAGCCGCGACCGCGCTGCGCTTTCCCGACCAGTACTACGTCGACCTGCTCGACGCCTATCGCGAGCGGCGGGACTTCCTCCTCGGGATCCTGGACGGCGCCGGTTTCAAGGCCTATCCGCCCGACGGCGCTTACTACGTGATGACCGACATCAGCGGCTTCGGTGAGGATGATGTGAGCCTCGCCCATCGCATGGTCCGTGACATTGGGCTCGCTACCGTGCCCGGAAGCAGCTTCTACCTGGAGCCGGAGCGAGGCCGGCGGCAGATCCGCTTCTCCTTCCCCAAGAAGATGGACACCCTCCGCCGCGCGGCGGACCGCCTGAAGAAACTGCGGCGGGTTGCGTGATGTTTCTCGCCTGCCCGAACCGGTGCAGCACCAACCGGTTCGAGCTCTGGAACTCGTCCGTTTTCATCGACAGCGCAGGACGCTACCTCGACTACACGGTGGTCGACGCCCCACTCTACCGCTGCACCGAGTGCGGCAGCCCGGCCGTCGACCTGGGCGAGGTACCGGGAACGATGGCCGCCGATCGCCTGGCCGAGGAGAGTCCGGCGCGCGAGTATGCCTGCCCCAGCTGCGAAGAGCTGTTCAGCGCGCCCAAGGAGCAGATCGTGGTTGTTTGCCCAGCCTGCGGCCAGACCTTCCCGGTCGCGGAGACTCCCTAGCCGGGCGCCATCCGGCCGACGATCTCGGGCAGGACCTCGCCGGCTTTGCCGTGGATGACAGCGCTCGCGACCTGGTCGAACGGCGTTGGCTCGGCGTTGACGATGCACAACTCGGCGCCGTGCTGGCGAGCCAACCGCGGGATGCCCGCCGCCGGATACACCTGCAGCGAACTGCCGACGATCAGCACCACGTCGGCGGCCATCGCCAGCGCCTGCGCCTCGCGAAGCGCCGGCATCGGAAGAGCCTCGCCAAAGAGGACGACGGTCGGCTTGAGGAACTGGCCGCCGCATGCCGGACAGCTCGGTGGGCAGTGCTCGCGGTTCATTCGGTCCACCTGGTCGCGCGGGAAGCGGGCCTCACAGTCGAGGCAGACAACCGAGTGCGACGAGCCATGGAGCTCGATTACCTCTTTACTCCCCGCCCGCTGATGCAGCCCGTCGGTGTTCTGCGTAATGACCGCTCGCAGGTGGCCCAGCCGCTCCAGCTCGACGAGCGCGCGGTGGGCCGGATTGGGCTCTGCCTCGGGACGGCGATGGTTAAGGCTGTAGGTCCAGTACTGCGACGGATCCTTCCGAAAGGTATCGATGTGGGCGACCTTGTAGGGATCGAACTTGGACCACAACCCGCCTTCGCCGCGGAAGTGCGGAATGCCACTCTCCACCGATACGCCGGCCCCGGTGAAGGCGATACCGGAGCGCGCGCGGCGTAAGAGCGCCGCGGCCTGCGCGACCGCGGCCTCGGTGGCCGTCGTCATCGCAGTCCGGCGAACAGGTCGTCCTCGGGGACCGGCGCGTCGACCGAACTACGAACGCGCTCGAAGGTCTCGATCCCCCACGCCTTCGGGCCGAGCGCCTCGTTGAGCTTCAGGAACCAGCTGTCTTCCGGGATCTGGGTTCGATGCGCCCGCATCGCGGCTAGCTTCTTGTCGACGAATTGGCTGACGTCGAGCCACGTGGTTACGCGGTCGTCCGAAACGGCGAACGGCGGCGGCTCACCGTCGGTGGAGAACCGGTTCTCCACCCCGGCGCGCTCCATCGCCTCGGCCATCTGCCGCATCAGCGATTTTGGGAACGCGGAATAGTACAGCTTGCTCGGGCGGAATGGCTCGCCACCGGGAAATCGCTTCACATCGCCGGCGTAGAAAAAGGCGCCGATCGCGACGCGATGGGTCTTGATGTGGTCGGGATGCGCGTAGCCACCAAATTCGTTCTGCGTGACCATGACCTGCGGGCGCACCCGGCGCACGACCTGGATCAGGCGCTCGATCGCCTCTTCCTCGTCGGCCTGCCAGAAGGTGCCGCGCTCCCGATTGCGTGGCAGTCCCGCCATGCCCGAATCCTCGTAGTCGAGGAACACCAGCTCATTGACGCCGAGGATCTTGACCGCGTTGCGCAACTCGCCTTCCCTGATGGTCGCGAGACGCGGCGCAGCTTCCTTGGGATCGAGGTCCTTGTCGAGAATCTCGCCCACCTCACCACGGGTGGCCGTGACCAGCGTCGTCCGCACGCCCTCCGCGCTGTAGCGAGCGAGCGTTCCGCCCATGCCGATCGATTCGTCGTCCGGGTGTGGCTCGACCGCGAGCAAGCTCAGGTGTTTCTCCCTTCCACTCTGGGGGTGGGCCGGGGAGAGGGCGGCGCTCACTTGCCCTTGCGCGAACGGACTTCCTGGATGAGCTGCGGCACGATTTTGTGGACATCGCCCACGACCCCGAGGTCGGCCAGTTTGAAGATCGGCGCATCCGGATCCTTGTTGATGGCGATGATGGTCCTGGCGCCCTTCATGCCGACGGTGTGCTGCATCGCGCCCGAGATGCCGAGCGCAATATAAACCGTCGGCTTGACGGTCTTCCCCGTCTGGCCGATCTGGAACGAGTACGGCTTCCAACCGGCGTCGACGACCGCGCGACTGGCCCCAACCGCGGCGCCCAGCTCGGCGGCGAGCTCATCGAGCATCTTGAAATTCTCAGGCGCACCCAGCCCACGCCCACCGCTGACGATGATCGTGGCATCCTCGAGCTTGGGCCCGCTCGCCTTTTCGGTTTCACGCCGGAGCACCCGGGCGACCGGCTTGCTGGTGTCGACGGGATCGGTCAGCGTCCGCACCTCCGGCGCGCCGGCGGCGCTGGCCGGCTCGGCAGCAACGGCTTTCGGCCGGATCAGGACGAGCGTCGGGCCTTTGGTCTTCGGAACGGTCGTCACCAGCAGGCTGCCGCCGAACATCGGCGAGACAATCGCCCAACCACCGTCTCTCTTGGTGACGTCTGTCGCGTTGGCGATCAGGGCCGACCCGAGCCGGGCGCTGAGGCGCGATGCGACATCGCGACCCTCATAGGTCATGCCAAAGATCACCAGGTCCGGTTGGTCCTTCTCGACCAGGCGCGCCAGCAGATCCACCGCCGGCGTGGCGAGCACCTCACGAAAGGCGGGGTCTTCATGGACGTAAACCTTGCTTGCGCCGTACCGGCCGAGCGTCGCCGCCGACTTCGACGCCCCCGGACCAAGCGCGATGGCTGCCGCGTCTCCCAGTGAGCGGGCTTTCGTCAGCAGCTCGAGAACCACCGGCTTGGGGACACCGTCGACGGTTTCGGCAAAGACCCAGACGCCCGCCATCAGATGACCTTCAACGCCTTGAGGAAGTCGGCGACCCGCTTCGCACCTTCACCCTTGTCCTCGACGACTTCTCCGGCTTTGCGCGCTTCGGCCGGTGTAGCGTCGACGACCTCCTGCGTCAGGGCAGCCTTGCCGGCCTGGCCCTCCAGCCCGATGTCGCTGAGCCCGACCTGCTTCACTTCTTTGTTCTTCGCCTGCATGATGCCCCGCAGCGCGGGGTAGCGGGCCTCGTTGATGCCACCGGTGACGGTGACGATCGACGGCAAGGGGGCCTCCACCACGTCGTAGCCGTCGTCGGTCTGGCGGTCGATCACGGCCTTGCCCTGGGCGACTTCCAGCTTCTTGGCAAAACTGAGCAGCGGCAGCCCGAGGAGTTCGGCGAGCTGCGCCGGCACCGCCCCCGACGAGCCATCCGTGCTCTCGGTGCCGCAGATGATCAGGTCGTAGCTCTGACCTTTGATGGCGGCGGCGATGGCCCGGGCGGTGCTGATGGCGTCCGAGTTTTCCAGCCCCGTGTCGGTGATGAGGATGCCTCGATGGGCGCCCATCGCCAGCGCCCGTCGAATTGCGTCCACCGCCTTGGGCGGGCCCATCGAGATGACCGTGACCTCGCCGGCATCTTTTTCGACGAGCTGGAGGCCGGCCTCGACACCATGCTCATCCCCGGGGTCGAGAACGAGGTCGACGCCCTCCCGCACCAGGCGTTTCGTCTGCGGATCGAGCTTGCCGGGCGCGTTGGGATCGGGAATCTGCTTGACGCACACGAGAACATTCATGGCTGGCTGCATTCATTATGGAGAAATCGGCCCTAATCGAACAAATGTTTGTACTATGATTTAGAACCCACATGCCGAGGACCGAGTACTTCGAGATCGTCGCGAAGTCCGCGCTCAATCGCGTGCAGCACATGGGCTTCAAATGGTCGCTCAACCCCTACCAGGGTTGCTATCACAGCTGCGTCTATTGCTTCGCCCGCGCTCATGCCAAGCTGGCCGACCGGGACCCCGGAGCGGGGTTCAGCGCACGGGTGGGAGTCAAGGTCAACGTACCCGAGCTGCTCCGTGGCGAGCTTTCCGGCCGGAGCTGGAAGCGCGAGACGGTGGCCTTCGGAACAGCGACCGACCCCTACCAGCCGATCGAGGGCACCTACTGGCTCACGCGCCGCTGCCTCGAGGCATTCCGCGACTTCAAGACTCCGATCGGTCTGATCACCAAAGGAACACTGGTCATCCGAGATATCGACGTCCTCGCCGAGCTCTCCCGACGGGCAAAGACGACCGTCTGCTTCAGCATTCCGACGGTGGATGAAACCGTCTGGGCGAAGACAGAGCCCGGGACGCCACCACCGCACAAGCGCTTGAAGGTCCTCAGGGCGCTCGTCGACGCCGGCATCGAGGCCGGCGTGGGCATGGCCCCGGTGCTACCAGGACTTTCCGATTCGCCCGACCAGCTCGAAGCGACCGTCGCGGCCGCGGCGTCCGCCGGCGCCTGCTTCGTCTGGGCGAACATCGTCTACCTGAAGCCAGGCACCAAGGAGCACTTCATGGAATTCCTCAACAGGGAATATCCCCACCTGGTCGCCCGCTACCACGATCTCTTCCCGGGCGCCTACGCGCCTCCCGCGGTCAAAGCACCCGTAATCGGGGCAGTCGGTGCACTGAAGCGCCGCTACGAGATCGGTGATCGCCGCGCTTGGCGGGCCGAGCCCCCGTCGGAACCGGTGCAGCTCGGCCTAGCCGTATAGCGCGCCGTATTTGACTTCGGCGAGCGCATGTTCTACCGTAGCCGCGAGTGCTCCGCTGGCTGACCCGGCTGTTCGGGCAACGCGAGGAGGCTGATACTGCCCCCGCGGCACCGCCACCACTAGAGACACCACCGGCAGCGGCGCCGGAGCCGACACCGAGCGACGTGGTCGCCGTCGTGGAGCCGGTCGAGGCTCCAAGCGCGACCGAGCCGGTCGAGGCGCTGACCCTGGTGGAGCTGCCCGAGGCGAGTGGCGACGTCGACACCAAAGAGACCTGCCCGAACTGTGGACGGACCAGCGTCTTCGCCGGACCGGCGGGCCAGCGGTTCTGCACCTATTGCGCGCTTCGCGACGAGCTCTTCGAACGCAGTGCCGCCGCCACCGAATAGCCGCCCTGCCGTGATCTCATACCCCATCCTCTGGGAGAGTGGCGTCTACCTTCCCGAGCAGCATCTGTGGCTCGATCCCAGGCAGCCTCGACCACGGGCGGTCATCAGCCACGCGCACAGCGACCACGTCGCCGACCATCCGCTCGCGTACGCGACTCCAGCAACCCGCCGCCTCGTCACCCACCGGCGACGCAAGCCATCAGCGGGCACCGTCGAGGCCGTCCCCTACGGAGAGCCGATCGCCCTCAACCGCTGTGTCGTGACCTTCTACCCGGCTGGCCATGTTCTCGGGTCGGCGCAGACGCTGGTGGAAACCGACTTCGGCCGCGTCCTCTACACCGGCGATCTGCGGACGCGGGCTGGTTTCACGAGCACGCCGGCGCAGCCCACGCCGGCCGACGTGCTGGTGCTGGAAAGTACGTTTGGCAAGCCGCACTATCGCTTTCCCGACGCGGGCGAGGTGATCGCCGCGATGGTTTCCTGGTGCAAGAGCGTCCTCGACGGTGGAGCAACGCCCGTGTTGCTCGGCTATTCCCTCGGGAAGGGACAGGAAATCCTGTCGGCGCTGGCGGCCGCCGGCTTGACGATCGGGCTTCATGCGTCGTCATTCGGCGTGACGGAGGTGTATCGAGAGCTCGGCTGTGACTTCCCGCCGTATCAACGGCTCGGCGATGCCGGACCTCGTCCCGCGGTCGTCATCATGCCGCCGACTGCACGTCGTGCCGCCCTCGCCGATCAGCTGGGCGTATTCAAAACGGCGGCGCTGACCGGCTGGGCGATGGACCGAAGTCTCAAGGATCGCCTGGCGGTCGACGCGGTCTTCCCGCTCTCCGACCACGCCGACTTCGAAGAACTGTGTTGTTACGCGGAGACGATCGGCGCGCGCATGACCTATACGGTGCTCGGTTTCGACGAAGAGCTCGCCATGCACCTTCGACGGCGTGGCCTGCGCGCGAAACCGCTGGCAGCCATCGACCAGTTGCGCCTCTTCTAACACCGCCAGTATTTCTAATCTGCAAGTTCGTTTTGGACTAAGCGTTATCCCCACTATGCGCACGACGCGGTGCGCGGTTCGCCGCTCACGCGATAAGGAGGTGACGCATGGCGACCAGGAAGAAGGCCACGAAGAAGGCCAAGAAGTCGACCCGTAAGAGCCGCTAACAAGCGGCAACGAGAGGGGTCCGCAAGGGCCCCTCTGTCGTTTTCCGACGATGTCGGATGTCAGAGGTGGCCGGTCATGTAGGCACGGATCGCTAACCCGAACATGAAGAGGCTGGCGAGGCCGTACACGAGTGCTTCCCGGCGGCTCTCGCGCCCCGAGAGGTAACTCGCCGCGATGGGGAGCACAATCACCAGCAATGGCCCATACAGCCAGTGGAGGGGGTCGTGGGGACGCGCGCCCCCGAGGAATATCGCGATCCCGACCAGGCCCTGGACGATAAACAGGCCCTCGGTCAGCACCAGCGTAGCGCGGTAGCTGCCGCGGGGTGCGTTCTTGCGCAAATAGAGAGCGGCGCTCCAGATAACGATGAAACCGGTGATGATCAGCCCGGCCCGGAACAACCCATTGTGAACGTAGACCAGGGTGCTCAGGACGCTATTATCGGTCCCTAGACTTGCTCGGAATGCGACGTGAAGGGCAGCGCTTGATGGTCGTGATGCCCCACCCCGACGACGAGTGCTTTGGCTGCGCCTCGACGATCGCGCGCTACAGCGCGGAGGGGGCGACCGTCAGCCTGGTCACCATGACGCGCGGCGGCGCCGGGCTCTGGAACGGGCGGGCGACCGGCGATCTCCGCCCGTTGACGGACGTTCGAGAGCTCGAGCTTCGCGACGCGGCACGCGAGCTGGGCGTCACGTTCCTGGAAACCCTCGACTACCCGGATGGCGCGCTGGAGAAGGTCGAAGAGGTCGATGCGGTCAAGGAACGCTTCCTTGGCGACGTCGTGCGCTGCCTTCGGAGCCATCGGCCGCAGGTGGTCGTGACGTTTGGGCCCGAAGGCACCTACGGTCATCCAGACCACAAGGTCGTCAGCCGCATGACGGTGCAGGCCTGCACGCTGAGCGGCGATTCGTCGGCCTACGAGCTAGAGGCGCTCGCCCTCGGGCTCTCGCCCTGGTCACCGAGCAAGCTCTACTTCCAGACCGCCCCCTAGATGACGGTCGAGGCGCTCCGGTTGGCGCCTCAGCCGCCCATCACGACTCGCATCTCCATCAGGGGATTCGAGGAGGCGAAGCTGCGGGCCTTCGCTCATCACCGAACCCAGATACAGGAATGGGAGCCATTGCGCAAGTTCATCGACGGACAGGGTGAGGTCGAGGTCTTTTCCCTTGTGGGCGCCGCCCACGGTGTCGCCGAAGACGATCTGTTTACGGGGGTCCCGATCTAGGGAAGGCTCGACGCGCTCGCCCAGCGCGCCTCCATCGCCCGCCCGTCGCGGTCCTCGTGTCTGATGCCGGTAGCGGCCGCGACTGCCGCCAGCAGGAGAAGCGGCGGCAAGAGGATGAGCAGGGCAAGCTGGAGGCTGCCGAGCGCATCGGAAAGCTTGCCGATCGCAAACGGTGCGTACGAATCGCCCAGGAGGTGCTCGATCAGCAACGCCAGTGTGACCGCGCTGGCGCGGACCGTCGGCAGCACCACGTTCTGCTTGATGGCGGTATAGGGACCGTTGTACAGGTAGAGGCAGGCAGCGCCGAGCAGGAACATCGGAACGAAGAGCGGCAGGCTGGGCATCAGCAGGGCCAGGGCGACAAAGACCGCGCCGGCGACGAAACCGGCGATGCCGATGGGAAGGTTGCTGGCTGACCCGCGTCGGATCGTGAGGCGATCCGCGATGATCCCGCCGAAGAGTGACCCGGCAAGCAGCCCCAGCACCAGGACGGCGCCTGCCAGCGTCCCGGCGGTTCCTGTCCCGAGGTCGAAGCGCCGGCTGAGGTAGGTCGGAAGCCAGAACGCCGCGCCGCCCAGCACGAAGAACAGCGCGGTTTCGGCGGCGATGGTGGAACGCAGCGTCGGGATCTGTAAGAGTTGGAGAAACGTCCGCCAGGTAATCGATGGTGCCTTCTGCGTCTGCGGACCTTTCGCCTCGGCGGCACCACGCAATGGCTCGCGGAGCCCGAATGCCAGGATGGCGAAGATCAGGCCTGGCACGGCGGTCATGTAAAAGGCCGCCCGCCAGCCGAGGGTGCTGGCGATGATCCCGCCGCCGGCAAAGCCGACGGCGATCCCGACCGCCGTGCCCGCCGCCCAGATCGACATGGCCCGGCCCCGGCCTTCTTTCTTGAAGTAGTCGCCCAGAAGCGCCGTGCCGGCCGGATAGTAACTTGCTTCCCCGATCCCGAGCACCGCGCGTGCAATGAAGAGCTGTGCGTAGCTCCGTGCCACGCCGGTGAAGAGCGTGGCCAGGCTCCAGATCGTGACGCCGATACCGACCACCGTCTTCCGCACCCCCCGGTCGGCCCAAATGCCAAATGGAATCGTGGCGACCGCATAGACCAGCAGGAAGGCGCTACCCAACAGGCCGACCTGGCTGTCGGTCAGGTGGAACTCGGCCTGGATCCTGGTGGCGACGGACGGCAGGATGTAGCGGTCGAGGTAATTCAGGAAATTGATGCCGACCATGACGCCGAGCACGTAGCGCGCGTAGCCGCGGGGCATCGACGTGCATTATGCAGCGAGGCTCTGGTACTGAGCGGCCTGCGGGGGATGAGCTAAGCAGCGAGGGCAGGCGGTGTTGCGTTGATATCGTCGAGGAGCCACCGGGTCGGTGCTGGAAGAGCGGGCGGGGTCGTCGAGAAGGTGGCGCCGCAAAAGCGACATGTCCCGCCGCGGTCGCCGGCGGTCGGAGCGCCACACTTAGGACACACGATCGGAGTCCCGTCAGGTACCACCGACGTGTCGCGCTGGAAGGTCCAGTACTCAGCGCCAGCGGTTCCTCGATCGACCCGGATGACGACACGACCATCATGGGCCACGGCGTCGTCCCCGAGGACCATATGCGAGAGGCCTTCCTGGCCAGTGGCCGCAGCGGCTGACGCGGCGAAACGCGCGGCGAACCGGTCGGTCAAGAACGGGTGGACCGGCACCACGTCACCCTGGCGCCGCGCAGCCTCGATCGCCATCACTATCGGTGCCAGCTGGATCTCGAGTGGCTGCTGGGCAGCCGCCATCGTCATCATCTGGGCCAGGGTCTGGCCGAGCTGCCCGCCCAGGCCCCGCTGCAAGCTCGCGCCGAACGCCTGCGCGAAGGGTGACGCCGGATCCAGCGCTACCACCCGGGTTCCGGACGACATGGTGACGGTCATCGCCGGACCACTGGCCCCGGGCGAATTGGTGACGGCTGAATTCCGAAACGACTTCACGATCGGCGCGATCACGAGGGCGATCGGTCCGAACGTGAAAGCGATGGCGATGCCGAAAACCAGCAGAGCGATGATGATGACGATCAGGGCCCCGAAGAATCCCAGCGGCTCGGCGGCGAGTAGAACAGCGTGCACCCTACCGGTACAACGAGCGTCTAACGAAGTTCCAGCTTGAGGAGTCGCGCGGCATTTTCGCGCAGGATCTTGACCTTGGCCTCCGGCTTGAGCGAGAGGGCATCGAGCTCTTCCAGGACGCGAGCTGGCTTGATGAAGGGGTAGTCGCTCCCGAAGAGGGTGCGATCTTGCAGCCGGCCTCCGATCTCGCGCAGCAGCTCCTGCGGGTAATAGCGTGGCGACCAGCCAGAGAGCTCGATGTAGAGGTTTGTCTTGTGCAACGCCATCGCGATCAGTTCCAGGTGCCAGGGCCAGCCGAAGTGGGCCGCGATGATCGGCAGCTCCGGAAACCGAGCGGCGACGATGTCCAGGTGGATCGGTCGGGCGGGGTCGAGCTTGATGCCCTGGCCGCCGGGCTGGCCGGCTCCGATACCACTCGTGCCGGTGTGAAAGAGGCATGGAATCTTCAGTTCCGAGGCCTTCTCCCAGAGCTTGAAGTGGCGCTCATCGCTCGGATAAAAGTCCTGCATCGACGGATGGAACTTGGCACCCTTTGCCCCCAGCTCTTTGACGGCGCGCTCGAGCTCCTCGACGGCGTTCGGCTTCCAGGGATCGACCGAGGCGAAGAAGGCGAAGCGCTTGGGATGGCGTTTGACGATGGCGCTGACGAAGTCGTTGGAGAGCGGCGGCCGGGCGGTGGCCGTCTGCGCATCCCAGGCGAGCAGGATCCCGAAGAGTTGCTCCTGGGCAAAATCGACAGCGAGCTCGTCGACACTGCGCTCGTGGACCTCGCTGCGGAAGTAGTGGGCCGCCCCCTCGCGGTAGGGACCCATGCTGCCGTCCAGCCATTCCTTCAGAGGCAGATGAACGTGCAGGTCGACGGCCCGGATCACATCAGGACGCGAGCGGCTCCGATCGTTCGAGCGTGATGGGATCGCCGACGCTGATGATTCCGCCCTGAACCACGCGCGAGACCATGCCCCGCCTTCCTTCGAGCTCCTGCTTCAATCCGTCACGGATCTCATCCATGCGAAAACAGGGCTCGCAGACCGCGGTGATCTCCAGCACGGCGCTGCGGCCGAGGCG
>VBFX01000311.1 GCA_005889395.1 Chloroflexota bacterium | reverse complement strand
GGTATGCTTCGCGGCGCCCGTGATGGAGCTGGTTCGCGACGGGCAGGCACCGATCGCCCACCTGGGACCGGATATCCTGGTCGACCCATTCGATCTGGACGCGGTTATCGGGCGCGCCCGCCGCTCGGATGCGCCCACCCTGGGGGAGCTGCTCCTCGAGCAGCGGGTCTGTGCCGGCATCGGCAACATCTATAAGTGCGAGGCGCTCTGGTCGCTTAG
>VBFX01000310.1 GCA_005889395.1 Chloroflexota bacterium | reverse complement strand
TCAGGATCAGGCGCGGAAGTTCTGGACCGGCTGGGTACGCCGCGAGATCGGCGGCAGCGCAATGATCCAGGAGGCGGCGGTCAGCGCCGCGGTCAACGAGCTCCTTCTCGGACACGATAACCAGGCGGCCGCGGATGCCGCGCGCAGCACGGCCCAGCAGCTCGCGGGCGACATGCCACCCGTCAGCGCCACGCTAGCAGCCTCGACGCCAACCGCGACAGCGATCGCCGCGCCGGCGCCGCTTGACCCTGGCAAGCCCCTCTTTCGGCGACCCTGGCCATACGTCGCAGCCGCCGCCGGGGTGGTGGTGGCGGCGATCATCGTCATTTTCGCCACCCGGTCGGTCCACAACCTCGGGTGCCTGGTCGGCCAGACGACGCTTGGCCAGCGTACGACGACGCTACACAACGCGTTTGTCGACGTTTACAACCGTGACTTTAAGGTCATCGAGGCCTGCACATCGGTGGACTGCGAGAAGGCGCCCAAACTCGAGATCGCGGGCTCGCTCAAAACCTACAACGACGGGCTCAATGCGATTTGCTGGCCGGACAAGTACAAGGCGCACGCGACTGCCCTGATGCAGGCCAACACCGCGATGGCCGACGCGTTTACAAAGTGGGCGACGGCGACGACGCCAGGGGAGGATCAGTCGCTGCAGTCCGCCGCCAAGGAACAGGACGACCAACAGGGCGTGGCGGACGACATCCTCTCCACCGACCTCGGCGTGCCCCTACCGACCAATGCACCTTCCTAGTATTTTCCATAGACGGGGATGGTGGTGCCGGTGATCGCCAGCGCCGCATCGCTGCAGAGATAGGCGATGACGGCGGCGATCTCCGCGGGACCGACCGCCTTCTGCATCAGCTTCTCGGGCAGCACCTGCCGGTTCACCGCCGTGTCGATGACGGCGGGGACAATCACGTTCACGCGCACACCCGACGCCTTGAGCTCGGCCGCCAACACCTCGGTCAGCGTGATCACGCCGGCCTTGGCGACGGCATAGGCTGCTGCGCCCGGCTCGGCCACCAGCGCCGAGCGAGATGAGACGTTGACGATGCAGCCCCCACCCTGCCCTCCCCCAGAGGGAGAGGGAGAGACCCCTTGCATTCGGCGGGCCGCGGCGCGGCAGGACCACCAGGCGGTCCCGAGATTCAGGTCCATCATGAAGGTGAAGTCATCCGGGGTCGTGTCGGCGACTTTGCCGGCGCGATAGCCGCCGGTGGCGTTAACCACCCATCGCGGAGTTCCCACCCGGTCGATCCGCTCCCAGAGGTCGTCGACCGCGAGGCGCGAGGTCAGGTCTGCCGTATCGCCAGTGACGCCACCAGGGTATTTCGACGCCAGCTGCGAGACTTCGGCGCGGGAACGCGCCACGGCTATTACCCGATCGCCGCGGCTCGCGAAGGCGTCGACGATGGCGCTCCCCAGTCCGCCCGTCGCGCCCATGATGACGGCGAGGTCGGTCACGCCCCCACCCTGCCCTCCCCCGCAAGCGGGGGAGGGGAAT
>VBFX01000111.1 GCA_005889395.1 Chloroflexota bacterium | reverse complement strand
CCGTAGCGGGTGACCGTGTCTTCGCGTCGCATGGTGGAAGAAATCGTGCGGGCCGCGGCTTTCAACGCCACGTCACCGGCCGCGTGGCCAAAGCTGTCGTTGTAGACCTTGAAGCGGTCGAGGTCGATCATCATCACCGTGATCGAGCCGCCGGTGTCTTTTGTCTTCTCCATCTCTTCGTCGAACCTCGTATGGAAGTAGCGGTGGTTCGGCAGCCCGGTCACCGAGTCGGTGACGGAGAGCTTCTGCGCCTGGTCGAGGGCGTGGGCGTTGCGCATCGCGATGCCGGCGCGCTCGGCGAAGGTCAGCATCAGTTCCATCTCGGTCTGACGAAGGGGTTGCTCACGCCCCATGAAGCCGACGATCATGTCGGCGATCGCACGCGCGCCGTGGAACACCGGGATCCGGAACCACATGCCGGCCGGGAGCGGCTTGTGCTCGTTGGGCAGTAGCAGGTTGGGATCCGCGACCGCGATCACCTGCTCGCCGGTCGCCGGCGTCAGCGCCAGCCGGGCGGTTGTCAGGTCGACCCCGGCATGCTGCGCCTTCAGCTCGGGCGTCCAGTCGACGTAGAGCATCGAGGCCGGGGGCGTCGCCTCGTCCTGTCCGATCAGTGGCGGCATCTGGACCTGCATCAAGAAGGCGTCGGCGCTGAGCAGGGAGCGGCCTTTGTCGGCCGTCAGCTGGCAGGTTTGTTCAAACTCGAGGTCGCGGTTCAGCTCAACGGTGACCTCCGACAGCGAGGCGTGGGCCCGCTCGAGCTCCTCCTGCAGTGCGCGCTCCGCCCGCCGGGCGCGGTCGCCGACGAATCCGACGAAGATGCCGGTGAGGGCGACGAAGCCGGTACGCATCGCCAGGTTGGTGAGGTCGTTCAGCTGCAGCGCCGTGCCCTGGACAGTGTTGCCGTAGTAGACGACGGCGGTGTAGCTGAGCGCGATCGTGAGGACGGCGACGATCGCCGCCAATCCACCGAATCGGACGGCGGTGGTGACGGTCACGACGAAGTAGGCGAGGAAGAAGGGTGACGCCAGCCCCCCGGTGACGGCCACGCCGCCGGTCACGAGGAGCACGTCGCCGATGGCCGAGATATAGCCGCTCGTCAGCCATTCGGGCTTGCGCGGCAATAGCACCACCAGCAGGGTGAGGTTGTAGATCGCACCCAGGCCGATCAGCGCCAGCAGCGTCACGAGCGACTGCCGGTTCAGGCTCGCCGACAGGAAGGGGAGGGCACCGAGCGAGACGAGGATCGCGAGCCAGCGGATCCAGATGATGCGCCGCTCCATCTCGATCGCTGACGCATCCGGCCTGCCGGCGGCCGTCGCCTTGTGGGCGCCGAGCTTCAGGTTGATGGAGCTGCTCATGGGCGGTTAGCTGGCCTTCAACACCCGATCGGGCCGGCCCTGGCTGTGGCGCCCGCCGGGGACTTCGTAGAAGTCGAGCAAGACCTGCGTGCTGTCGATCAGGTGGCTGAGGAACTGCTGGGTGATGCCCGTGCGCCGCTCGCGGGCGATCGCCTTCTTGAGCTGCTCGAACTCTTCCTCCATCAGGTGGCGGACGGCGTCACGCGCGCTGTCGAGGGTCCGCTCGGCGGAGCCGCCCGAGATCAGGTCAACCGAGTTGAAGCGGCCCTGCGCCGACTCACGCTCGTGCGTGCGCAGGTCGTTGGCGAGCCGCACCACGCGCGAGGCCTGGCAGATATGCCCGAAGATTCGGTTCTTCAGCTCCTGCGAGACATCCTGGTATGAAAACGCCAGGATCGAGACCTGCACGATGGGGAAGGAGCTGCTGTACATCCCGTTGGCCAGGTAAGCGTCCAGAGTCACGCGCTCTTTGTGCTTCAACCAGTGATTTTCCTGAAGCATCGTCCAGATCGACTTTTCCCAGACGAGCCGGCGCATGGCCGTCCATTCCTCGGGCACCTCGTCCTCGCGGAACTGCTCCTCGATCTTGCGCGAAACGGTCGCGTTGACGAGGGGCATCTGGCTGAGGTCGCGGTTGGGCCAGAGCAAGAAGTTCTGGCAGACCCGCCGGTAGTCGGCCAGGTCCAGCTCGGGATGTTCTTCCTCGAGGTAGTCGTCGATGTAGACGATGTACGCCATCGTGCGAGCCAGCGTCAGGGCTTGCTCGAAGCTGGCGCTCGGGTGGAGAAGCACGGCGGCGCGACAGACCTCGCCCAGCATGTCGTCACCGCGAGGGTTGGCGTCGACCAGGTGGCGGACCACCAGGGCTTCGTCCGCCTGCCGCATCAGGTTCTCTTTGAGCTTGTTAATCCGCCGGTCTAGCATGTTCGCTCCTCGCAAGCAGGATCTGGGCGGAAAGCACCGCGGAACGGACAACCTGGGTTGGCCCGTAGAGCGTCTTGCCAACCCACATAGGAATGACGGGCTCACCCTCGGTTTCATTCAGGTAGGCGGCAGCCCGACGGAGTGGCTCCCTGATCTGGGCCCGGAATTCGGCCGGCGCCAGCATCAGCGCCTGCACGGCGTAGGCGGTCTCCTCCGGGGTGCCCTGGCTGAACCAGCCCCAGGAGCCGTCCTGGCGCTGACTCTTGGCAAACCAGCTGAACGCCGGCGTGCAAAGATCCGGTGCCGACGCGGTGAGCGCGAAGACGGCGTGGGCGGTGGCATAGAAGGGGGACCCATGCCACTTGTCGACCCAATGGTCGCCGTCTACGCGCGCATCACGCAGGTACTTGACGACCTTCTGCGCAATCACGTGCTGGCGGGGGAATGGCGGGGCGACCTGGAGCACCTCGAGGACGTGAGCATTGGCCGTCACGGACGCGTCACGCTCGAGGGGGAAAGTAAAGAAGAAGTTCACGCCTTCGAACGGGCGCAGCGGCCCAGCCGAGATGGGGAAGCCGTAGCGGTGCAAGACGCTGAGCGTCAGGGCCGTGTCGTCCGAGTCGGGCCGTAGCCCCTCCATCGAGACGCCGACGCCGTCGTCGGTGAGCGCTTGCGCCAGGTACCGAACGAGTGGCTGCGCTTCTGCCGGGCGCAGCTCGGCGCGGGCCAGGTTGTACAGCACCCAGGCGATCTCGAAAACCTCGAAGGGCGCGACGGTCGGAAGGCTGCCGTCGCCCCGATTGGCCATCAGCATGGCGATGTATTCGTTCGCCTGCTCGTCGCGGGTCTTGAGCAAGAAATACGCGGTGGCCGAGGGCGAGTTCGCGAAGGAGCCGTTGGGAGAGAGCTGCTTGCGGGCGGCCTCGACGTCGAGCCGGTTCCCCAGATATTCGATCGAGTGCAGCAACGGCGTCGCGACGTTATAGATGAGCCGGGGCGGGATGTGGCCGATCTTCGCGTCACGCTGGGCCGAGATACCCATGAAGCGCTCGTAGGGCAGGGGCAGCTCGCGAAGCTTGGCCGCGTCGAGCATGGCCGGGAGCACGAGCTCGAAGCCGGCCAGGTCCGGGCCGGTCTGCCAGTTGCCGGTGTCCTCGTGCACGAAGCGCAGTGCCCGCACCCGGGCGCGGTGCGCGGCGCCATCCTGGAGCTGCGCCGGCAGGTCGGCCAGCGCGACGAGCGCGCTCAGGGTCGAGATCAACTTGTCCTTGGGAATCGGCAGCGTCGTCCCGAAGCTCCCGTCGGCATTCTGGCTGCGCAGCAGCCAGCCCAAGGTTTGGGGATAGGCCATGGCGTTCGGATCGTTGGGCTCGCGGAGGCGGGCGACGAACGCCGTGTCGTAGGCGGCCGGCGAGATCGCGCCCTGCTGGAGCGACACCAGGAGCTCGTGGATCGCGGCCGGCTGTGGCCGCTCGCCCGGGCGCCGCGCCTCTTGCGTCGCGTAGTGGACGTCGTTGATTTCCGTAGCGGCGACCCCCTTGGATGGCGCTTCGGTGAGCGCCTTACGCGGAGGCTACTGCCGGTGGCTTGCGGGGGACCTTACGTCTCAATCGTTCGGCCCGCGTTCGACGTCACCGGGCCGTGTCGCGGGTCACAGGCCGATGACCCGGGAAAGCGACCACAGTTTCAGGCGTTGTCCGGATGCGGGTCTTGCGGGACGGGGCCCGAAAAGAGGAACGGGTGTTTGCGCCGAGGGCGTTATCGGGCGGGCTGGACCGGCGCGCCAGCTGCATGGTGATGGTGCATGGTGCCTACACCGCGTCCAACCTGCTCGCCGGGACCTTCCTCTCGATCTTCCTCTGGCGGGCCAGCCACGACCTGACGCCAATCGCCGTCTACAGCGGGCTCAGCGCGGTCATGATTCCCGTCGCGTTCGTCGCCAACGGGTTGGTGTGGCGCCGGTTGGGCGCCGGCGCCTCGATCCGCCTGGGCCTGTTTGGCAACGGCCTCTCCTACCTGCTGATCCTGCTCCTGGGAACCGATGCCCCGCATTGGGTGGTGGCTCTCGGGCTGGTCAGGGGCGTTTCCGAAGGCTTCTACTGGTCCGGTTTCCACCTGGTCAGCTACGACACGACGTCGGACCGCGACCGTGACCGCTACTTCGGTGCCCAGGCGACGGCCAGCCTGCTGCTGACCGCTACCCTCCCGCCGGCGGCGGGCGCGATCATCGTGGCCGGCACCCACATCGGCGGCACCGACCGCGGTTATCAGATGGTCTTCGCCCTGTCGACGGTCGTGTTGATGGCCGCCATGGTGGTGGCCGGGCAGTTACCGTCCTCGGCGCGCCAGCGGCTGTCGCTCCGTCGAGTCGCCACTCTGGCGCGGCGAAATCCGGATTGGCGCTGGGTGACCCGCGCGCGGCTCGCCGACGGGTTCACCGGAAGCCTGATCGGTCTCGTGTTGACGATCCTGATGTTCCTCGTGCTCAAGAACGAGCAACAGGTGGGCAACCTCAACGGCCTGATGGGCCTGCTGGGTGTGGGCATCAGCCTCGCGCTGGCCAGCTTCATGCGGCCGCAACACCGGATCGCGTGCGCCCTCGTCGGCGGCGCGCTGCTGGTGCTCTCGACCTTATTGTTGCCCCTCTACCTGACCGCCTGGGCGATCATCGGCTTCGGGTTGTTGCGCGCCATCGGTGGGCCGCTCCACGGCAACGCGCTCGCGCCGGTGGCATTGCAGGTAATCGACCGCGATCCGACGCCGCAGGCGATGCGCTACGACTACATCGTTCATCAGGAGCTGTGCCTGGGGATCGGGCGGGTGCTCAGTATCGGCTGTTTCCTGTTGCTCGCCGCGCCCATGAACCAGATGCTGCTCGCGCGCATCGTGGTGGTCGTGGCCGGCGCCGCCCCGATCCTGATCTGGGCGGCGTTTGCGCGCATCCCGCAGGTGCCGTCGATCGCCGATGCCGACAACCGCGCGCTGCCCGCGGTGGCGTAGCTCGCCATGCGCGATCCAGGCCTTGAACGTTAGGCCGCCTGTAACGGTCGAATCCTATTGGCCGCTACAACGTTTATAGAGATAGCGGGCCATTGGGGCCGGAGCCCAGCTCGCCGAAACCATGAAAGTGCGCAGCCGGACAGCCCGTCGGGGTCAAGCGATGGTCGAGTACGCCATCATCCTGGTGCTGATCGCCTGCGTCTGCATCGGTGTGATCACCGTGCTCGGCAACCAGGTCGGCGCGACCTTTGTGGACATCGAGGAAGCGCTCATGAACCCGAATGACCCAGGAGCGACATTGACCTATACCTGCCCGGACGGGACGCCGGCGGTCCTGCACGGTCACAAGTACCACTGCTCCTAGCCTGGTTCCTGGTGGTGGAGTTCGGGGTGGTGGAGCGAAAGAGACTCGAACTCTCGACCTCCGCAATGCGAGTGCGGCGCTCTGCCAGCTGAGCTATCGCCCCGGCGGAATTATAGGACCGGCGGTTCTGCGCCGGCCTTCTCCCGGCTCGGCTCGATTAGTTGCAATGTTTGCGAACCGGCCGCGACGCATAGACTAGCCCTATATGGCGCTCAGGCCCGACCAGACCACGCCGCCCCAGAGCCCCAAAACGCCGCGACAGCCGGGGTCCTGGCTCCGGCTCGCCCTGCTGGCCGGGCTCAGCCTGTACATCGTGATCCTGCTCTCGCCGGTTCTGAGCCGGTTCGGCGGGCCGGCCCGGGTGGACCTCAGCTATTCGCAGCTGCTGACTCAGATCGACAACGGCAACGTGGCCGAAATCACCGTCCAGGGCCAGAACGCCCAGGGTGACCTCAAGTCGTCCTTTACCAACAATGGGGTCACGAACACCCAATTCAGCGCGACCGTGCCGGATAACGTCGGGCTGACCGACCCGACCTTCTTTCCCCTCTTGAAGAGCAAAGATGTCGCGACCGTGGTCAAGCAAGACACCGGCGGCCTGGGCAGCCTGCTGTTCACGTTCCTGCCATTCCTGGTGCTGATCGCGATCTGGATCTGGTTCATGCGGCGGAGCGGCCAGGCGGCGCAGGGCATTTTCAGTTTCGGCCGCAGCCGCGCCCGCATGCAGGAGCCCGGCACGCCCAAGACCACGTTTCATGACGTCGCCGGGGTGGAGCAGGCACAATTCGAGCTGCAGGAGATGGTCGATTTCCTGCGCGACCCGCAGAAGTTCCAGAAGCTGGGTGGCCGGATGCCCAAGGGCGTGCTGTTGATTGGCCCACCGGGCACCGGCAAGACGCTACTGGCCCGTGCCATCGCCGGCGAGGCCGGCGTGCCGTTCTTCAGTATTTCGGCCTCCGAGTTCGTCGAAATGTTCGTCGGCGTCGGCGCCTCGCGGGTCCGCAGTCTCTTCGAAGACGCCAAGAAGCACTCGCCCTCGGTGATCTTCGTCGATGAACTCGATGCCGTCGGCCGCCAGCGTGGCGCCGGTCTCGGCGGCGGCAATGATGAACGCGAACAGACCCTCAACCAGCTCCTGGTCGAGATGGACGGCTTCGATCAGCGCGAGGCCGTGGTGGTGGTCGCCGCTTCGAACCGCGCCGACGTCCTCGATCCGGCCTTGCTCCGGCCCGGCCGGTTCGACCGGCGCGTTGTCGTCGACCGGCCCGATCGTCGCGGCCGTGCCGCCATCTTGAAAGTGCACACCCGCAGCGTGCCGCTGGCCCCCGACGTCGACCTCGAAATCATCGCCCGCTCGACGCCGGGCCTGGTCGGTGCCGACCTCGCCAACCTCGTCAACGAGGCCGCGCTCCACGCGTCGCGCACCAACCGGACGACCGTCGCGATGGAAGACTTCGAAGAGTCATTCGACCGAGTCGTCCTGGGTTCCGAGCGCAAGATCTACCTCAGCGAGGCGGAACGTCGCGTGATCGCGTACCACGAGTCGGGACACGCGCTGGTCGCCTGGTATCAGCCGCAGTCAGATCCGGTTCACAAGATCACGATCGTCCCACGCGGCATGGCGCTGGGCGTAACCCAATCGATCCCGACCGATGACCGGCATAACTTGTCCGAGGAATATCTCGAGGCGCGGATCGCGATGGCGCTCGGCGGACGCGCCGCCGAACAGCTTGGCCTGGGATCGATCACGACCGGCGCGCAGAACGATCTGGAAACGGCGACGGAACTGGCGCGGCACATGGTCGTGAGCTGGGGGATGAGCCAGAAGATGGGTCTCTTCTCATTCGACGACTCGCCGCAAGCCGTTTTCCTGGGCCGCGAGCTGGCCGGCAGCCCGCACATCAGCCAGCGGACGGCGGCCATCATCGACGAGGAAGTGACCCGCCTCCTGCGCGAGGGTTACGAAACGGCCGAGAGCATCCTGACCGCGAACCGCGCCAAGCTGGACACGCTGGCCAATGCCCTGATGCAGGAAGAAGTCCTGGACGAAGACCAGATCGCGCGGTTGATCGGACCGCGGGCACTGGAAGGCGGCATCATCACGCCCAAGCCGTTCCGGCCGGCCGTGACCGATGCCGGAGCGCAGGTTTAAGGCATGGCGCAGAAGACCCCTCAACCCGACCCTCCTCTGCCAGCGGAGAGGGAGGTCCCCGCTGAAACGTCGCTGCGGCGCCTACCCCTCGTGCCCCTGCGGGACGACGTCGTCTTTCCCAAGCTGATCGTGCCCCTGTCGGTCGGCCGCCGGACCTCGATCGCCGCGATCACGGCGGCAATGGATAAAGACAAACAGGTCTTGCTGGTCGCGCAGAAGGACCCGCAGGTGGACGACACCGTCGAACAGGATCTTTACCCGATCGGCACCATTGCGGAAATCAACGGCATGCGGCAGACGCCCGCCGGCGTGCAAATGCTCGTCGCCGGCGCGCAGCGGGCGCGCATCGTGCGCTTCGTGCAGTTCAAACCCTTCATCGAAGTCGAGATCGAAATCGTCGCCGACCAGGTCGGCGAGGGCCTCGAGATGGAGGCCCACATGCGGTCGGTCAAGAGCCTGTACGAGAAATACGTGGAGTCCGGCGCGGCGGTGGCACCCGAGGTCGCGGCCACGGTATCGAAGACGGACGACCCGGTGTATCTGGCCGACCTCGTCTCGGCGGCCCCGGACCAGACCCTCGAGCAGAAGCAGCACATGCTGGAGACGCCGAACGTGCTCGAGCGGCTACGGCTTCTCGCCTTGTTTCTCAGCAAGCAGGTCGAGATTCTCGAGCTCAAAGCCAAGATCCAGAACGAAGTGCAGAGCACGATCGGCAAGCTCCAGCGCGACCAGATTCTGCGGGAGCAATTAAAAGCCATTCGCAAAGAACTCGGCGAGGACGAGGAAGGCGCCGACCTGCATAGCCTGCGGGAAAAAATCGAGGCGGCCGGGATGCCGGACAGCGTCAAAGAGCGCGCCCTCAAAGAAATCGACCGGATGCAGAGCATTCCGGCGGCCTCGCCCGAGGTTGGCATCATTCGGACCTACGTGGATTGGCTGATCGCCCTGCCCTGGGGACCGCCGCCCGGCGAGACATGGGACATCAAAGTGGCCGCGAAGGTGCTCGATGAGGACCACTATGGCGTCGAGAAGATCAAGGAACGGATCCTGGAATACATGGCCGTCCGCCAGCGCTCGCAGAGCCTGCGGTCGCCGATTCTCTGTTTCGTCGGACCGCCGGGCGTCGGGAAGACCAGCCTCGGTAAGTCGATCGCTCGGGCACTGGGCCGCAAGTTCGTGCGGCTCTCCCTCGGCGGCATCCACGACGAAGCCGAGATCCGGGGACACCGGCGGACCTACATCGGTGCGATGCCGGGCCGAATTCTGCAGCAAATGAAAGTCGCCGGAGCGCGCAATCCGGTCTTCATGCTCGACGAGGTCGATAAAGTGGGCGCCGACTGGCGCGGCGATCCGTCGTCAGCCTTGCTCGAGGTTCTCGATCCGGAGCAGAACAAGGACTTCTCAGATCACTACCTGGAAGTCCCCTATGACCTGTCGCAGGTGTTGTTCATCACCACGGCCAACGTCGTCGACACGATCATCGCGCCGCTGCGCGACCGCATGGAGATCATCCGGCTCCCCGGGTACACGGAAGACGAGAAGCTGCATATCGCGCAGCAGTTCCTGGTGCCGCGGCAGCTACGCGAGCACGGGCTGACCGATGAGAACCTGGCGGTCCCCGAGGATACGCTGCGCTTGCTGATCCGCGAGTACACGCACGAGGCCGGCGTGCGCAACCTCGACCGCGAGATCGCGAACATCGCTCGCAAGATTCCGCGTCGCATCGCCGAAGGTCAAACGGAAAAAGTCATGGTCCAGCCGGGTGACGTGATGGGCTACCTGGGGCCGCCTCGGTTCGAATTCGGCGTCGCCGAGCTGGAAGACCAGGTCGGCGCGGTCACCGGCGTGGCGGTCAACGAGTACGGCGGCGACGTGATGACCGTCGAGGCGATCCTGATGCAGGGGCGTGGCGAATTCGCCCTGACGGGACAAATCGGCAAGGTGATGGAGGAGTCGGCGCGGGCGGCCGTGAGCTATGCGCGTTCCCATGCACTCGAGCTCGGACTGAAGCCGGGCTTCTTCGAGGATCATTTCTTTCACATCCATGTGCCGGCGGGCGCGATCCCGAAAGACGGTCCGTCGGCCGGCATCACGATGGCCACCGCCGTCGTTTCGGTTCTCACCGACCGACCGGTCCGCCGCGAGGTAGCCATGACGGGTGAGATCACCTTGCGTGGCAAGGTGTTGCCGATTGGCGGGCTGAAAGAAAAACTGCTGGCCGCGCATCGCGCGGGGATCAAGACCTTCATCCTGCCGGAGAAGAATCGCAAGGACCTGCACGAGGTGCCGGAAGAAGTCAAGAATTCGATGGAGCTCGTTCTGGTCAAGCATGTCGATGAGGTGCTGGACAAGGCGCTGCTGCCGGCAGCCACCCGGCCGTCGACGCCCGGCCTCGGGTTTAAGCGACCCCTGGGCGGCTCCCAGCCCGGCACGGTCAACTAGCTTGCTGGGCCGCGGGCCCTGGTTACTGCTTGCGTTGCTGCTGGCTGGATGCAGCCTGCAGCCCGACGTCTCACAGGCGGCGCCCAACGGCCGGGTCGGGACGGCGGCGCCGCGTCTTTCGGGCGAGACCCTCGACGGGTCGGCGCTGTCCGTCGACTTCAAGGCATCCAGTACCGTCCTGGTCTTCTGGGCCGCGTGGTGCGGGCCCTGCCGCAAGGAACAGCCGGGGTTGAACGAGCTGGCGGCCAACTATGCGCGCTACGGCATCAAGTTCTACGGTGTTGACATGCTCGATCACGACCGCGCGCTCGCGCGCGCGTTTTACGCCGAATTCAACGTGCCCTACCCGAGTCTGTACGACGTGTCTGGCAGCCTCACCGCAGCCTATGAGGTCGACGCGCCGCCGTCCTTCGTGCTGGTGGACCGTCGTGGCAACGTGGTTGCCCGCTACCCCGGGGAAGCCTCACAGGCCCAGCTCGCGAAATTAATCGATCAAAAGCTGGTTACTTCGTCCGGCGCTGCCAACGTGTCGCCTTCAACATCTTCTTGTGCTTGTGTTTGCGCATTTTCTTCCTGCGCTTCTTGATTACCGAGCCCAAGCCCGGTCCTTTGTCGCA
>VBFX01000309.1:3012-5817 GCA_005889395.1 Chloroflexota bacterium | reverse complement strand
TCGTTCGAACCGAGTTCGATACCGTCTTCATCCAGCAGGACGTCTGCAATGGGTGCCGCGACTGCATCTCGGCCTGTCCCTACGCGGTCATCGGCTTCAACAGCAACACGGGGACGGCGCAGAAGTGCACCTTCTGCTACGACCGCCTGCAGAATAATCTCAAGCCGGCGTGCGCGACCGCGTGTCCGACGCAGTCGATCAAATTCGGCCCACTCGATGAGATGCGGCAGGTCGCCGCCCAACGCGTTGAAACGCTTCACGCGCAGGGCGTGTCGGAGGCTCGCATCTACGGCGACAAGGAGTACGGCGGCTTGCACGCGCTCTTCCTGCTCACCGACAAACCGGAGACGTACAGCCTGCCCAGTACTGAGAGCGCGGTCCTTCCCAGCCGCAACAACATTCCTGGCTACCTGACCGCCGCTATCACCGCGGTATTCGCCGCTCTGGCGGGGCTGATCGCCTTCCGCCGCCGGGGGGAGACACAACCCTGATGCCAAACGAGCATTTCGTCATCCCGCCACACTGGGAGTGGTACATCCTTCTGTACTTCTTCTTCGCGGGCATATCCGGCGGCGCCTTTGTCATCGGCACCATGCTGCGGCTGTGGGGCGGTCCCGCCGATAAGGCGGCCTCGCGCCTCGCGTTCATCATCAGCTTCCCGCTGCTGCTGCTCTGCCCGATCCTACTCACGCTCGACCTGGGCTGGGGCCTCACGCTCTTCGGGCTGTTCTCCTTCGTGATGTTCCTCGGCGCCGTGGGTGAGGGCGGCTATCTGCGCTGGCGCGTGCTCGCCGGCGCCGGCCGGGTCATGAGCAGCATCCTGGGAATCGTGTTCATGGTGATCGGCGCGATCTTCGGGCTGTTTGTCGCGGCCTACACCGGAGTCCTCCTCGCCGTGAGCAACCAGCCAGTCTGGAGCGATACCTGGACCCTTGGCGGGCTGTTCCTCGCCTCGGGTCTGAGCGGCGCCGCCGCCAGTATCTTGTTGCTGAACCGACGGCGGCGCGACGTGGCAGTGACTGATGGCAAGCTGATGGAGGCTGACCGCTACTTCATCATCCTGGAACTGGTGTTGATCGCTCTCTTCTTGATCACGCTCGGCGGATTGGTGTCGAAGGTGCTGGGCGGTGGCTGGATCATCCTCTGGCTGATCGTCCTCATCGCCACGCTGGTTCCGCTGGTCGCGGAATCGCGCCCGCGGATGGTGCGCCAGGTGCCGCCGACACTGGTTCCCGTTCTCGTCCTGGTTGGCGTCCTTGCCCTGCGCGCGGTGATCATCTTCAGCGCGCAGGCCTGAATGAAGGTCGGAGTCCTCCTCCCCTCCCGGTTCGAGGACCCGGGCGAGTTCCTCGCGGATGCGCGCGCGATGGAAGCGGCCGGCGTGGACAGCGTCTGGATGGAGGACGATGGCGGCCACGACCCATTGCTTGCACTGGCGGCAATCGCTGCCGTCACAGGCCAGCTATGTCTTGGGCTGATCCTGCCAAATTCTTCCTCCGCCTTTGAGAGCGTTTCGTGGAGGGGGTTCGAGACGCTACAGCACCTGTCGCGCCGTCGAGGCATGGTCGGCGTGTCGCAGGGCGACAAGATTGTTAGCCCACAGACCGAGTGGCGACGAGTCGAGGTGCCCGCTGATCGTGAGGCGTGGGCAAAGATCTTAGAACAGGCTGGACCCGAGGTCGGGGGCGTCCTTGTTCCCATGGACCCGAGGCTGCTGGACATCTTGCGACATCCCGAAGACGCGATCGACCGCTCCGACCTCCAGCTGGCACAGGGTTAAGGGGTCCGCGTGGCGCCCGAGGCGGATCTCAAGGTGCTCGCCTTCGATGTCTTCGGCACAGTCGTCGACTGGCGCGGCGGGGTCGCGATGGAAATGGCCGCCGTCGCCAATGAACGCCATTTAACGGTCGACGCCGGGGCGTTCGCTGACGCCTGGCGGAGCAAGTATCTGCCATACCTCAACCGCATCCGCAGCGGCGAGATGCCATGGCAGGTGCTCGACGGAGTGCATCGCGCGTCGTTGCGTGAGCTCGTAACCGAGCTATCGCTCCAGTCGCTGACCGAGGCGGACCTCGATCGCCTGGTTTACGCGTGGCACCACCTGCCGGCGTGGCCGGATTCCGCTGAGGGGATGTCCCGCTTGCGCTCGCGCTACGTGTTGAGCACCCTGTCCAACGGCGGGATGGCGCACCTGGTTGACCTCAACCGGGCAGCCTTCCTCCCTTTCGACTGCGTGCTGTCGACCGAGCTGGTGCGCACCTACAAGCCCGACCCCCGTGTGTACCGCCTGGTGCCGGACCTGCTCGCCGTCCGGCCCGAACAGTCGATGATGGTGGCGTCGCACGTCTATGACCTCGCCGCCGCCGCCGGCCAGGGGATGCGCACCGCCTTTGTGCGCCGCCCTCAGGAATGGGGCACCGGTAAGACGGAGAAGCTGGACATCTCGGTCGATATCGTGGCCGACGACTTCCTCGATCTAGCGTCTCAGCTCGGTGCCTAGCGGCGTGCCATGCTAGGCAGGATGGCGACGGGCGTGCGGCCGGCGTGGACCATCCATCGACAGCAAGGCAGCCAGATTCCGCTGGACACTGAGGCCGCCCGTCGCTACCTTCGTCGCGGCAACCTGGCTGAGGCATTGCTACGAGGCGGAGCAGGCCCGGCGCTCGTCGCGGGCGATCTCGCCCTTTCCCACGAGGAGCTGCGGGCTGCCGCGAGTCAGGCGGCGACCCGGCTCGAGCAAGCGGGCGTCACCCAGGGGACGCACGTTGCGATGTTTGCCGAGAACTCCGGAGCCTGGATCATTTC
>VBFX01000309.1:0-2817 GCA_005889395.1 Chloroflexota bacterium | reverse complement strand
GGAGAGCCCGGCGCTGCTCCTCTACACGTCGGGCACGACGGGCCGGCCCAAAGGTGCCCTGCTCGATCACGGCAACCTGCTTTCCCAGGCGCGCGGCGTGGTTGAGGCCTGGCGATGGACCGCCGCGGACCGGCTGGTGCTTGCCTTGCCGCTGTTCCACGTTCACGGCCTGGCGATCGCCCTCAATGGTTCACTGGTCGCCGGCGGCTGCGCCGTCCTCGTGCCATTCAGCCCGGAGAGTGTCATCCGCGAGCTCCAGGCCGGCGGAACCATGTTTTTCGGCGTGCCGGCCATGTATCAGCGCCTGTGCGAGTACCTCGAGAAGAATCCGGCTGATCTGCGGCACGTCCGGCTCTTCGTGGCCGGATCGGCTCCCCTGCCCGCCGCCCTATTTGCGCGGTGTGAGCGGATCCTCGGACAGCCGGTCCTGGAGCGCTATGGCATCACCGAAGGCGGCATCGTGGTCTCCAACCCGTACGATGGGCCGCGCCAGCCGGGCCGCGTGGGTTTCCCCTTACCGGGCGTCGAAGTGCGCCTGGGCGACCGGGACGAAGTCCAGCTGAAGGGCGGGCAGGTCTTCAAGGGCTACTGGCACAACGCGGCGGCATCAGCCGACGCCTTCACCGACGGCTGGTTTCGCACCGGTGACGTGGGCGAGATCGCGGAGGATGGAACGCTGGCGATCCGTGGCCGCATCAAGGAGCTCATCATCTCCGGCGGCTATAACGTCTACCCGCGCGAGGTCGAAATGATCCTCGAGCAGCATCCGGCGGTGGCCGAGGTGGCCGTCGCCGGGCTGCCGTCGGACCGCTGGGGCGAAGAGGTCACTGCATTTGTCGTTGCGCGTTCCCCGGTCGACGCCCAGGAGTTGATCGCCTACACGCGGGAGCGCCTTTCGACCTACAAGTGTCCCCGTGCCGTGCGCTTCATCGACGCCATGCCGCGCAACGCCATGGGCAAGGTGGACCGCTCCCGGTTGAAATAGATCCGCCCCTGCCCTCCCCCGCTCGCGGGGGAGGGTCAGGGTGGGAGCGTCGCTTACGCCTGAGTCGGCTGTATCGTCGGTCGCTGTCCGGCGCCGACCATCTCGGCGGCCGGTTGCTCGTCGTACTCGACCGATATGTCTTGCTTCGACCGCTCCTTGACGGTCGACACCGCGATCAGGGAGATCACGGCGCAGATAGCGATGTACCAAGCGATCGCCACGCTGGTGTGGTAGCCCGTGACCTTGATGCTCGTCCCCGGTATCAGCCCGCCGGCAAAGAGCAACGTTGCAATGATCGGCGCCGGCCCACCGGCAAAGACGGACGCCAACTGGTAACCAAGCGAGGCACCGCTATAGCGCAGCCGCCCCGTGAAGTTTTCGGCGATGAGCGCCGCCTGTGGGCCGTACTGGGCGTCGTGCGGGATCAGCGAGAGGAAGATGGCCAGGAAGATGAGGCCCGCGGCCTTGGTATCCAGCAAGCCGAAGTAGACGAAGCCCCAGATGCCCATCGCCACGACGCCCGCCATGTACACCCGCTTGCGGCCGAGCCGGTCAGAGAGATAGCCGAAGAGCGGGATCGAGACGAAGGAAAGGACCGCGGCGCAGGTGAGGGCGAGGAGGATGTAGTTGCGGGTTTGCTTCAACGGTCCCGGCGTTACCGCATAGGTGAAGATGTAGGCCGTGAAGAGATAGAACGGAGCCTGCTCGGAGAGCCGCAGGAAAGCCGATTGCAGGATCTCTCTCCAATTGCGACGGATGACTTCGGCCACCGGAGCCGATTCGATCTTCCGCTGGTCGAGAAGCCGCTGGAAGAGTGGAGTCTCGAGCACACGCAACCGGACATACAGGCCAACCCCAACCAGAAGGATGCTGAAGTAGAACGGCACGCGCCAGCCCCAGTCGGCAAACCCTTTCGGACCGGCGATGTTGCTCATGATGAAGAGAGCACCATTCGCCAGCACTAACCCGACCGGGACACCGAATTGCGGCCAGCTGGCCCAGAAGCCGCGCTTGCCACGATGTCCCCACTCCATCGAGAGCAGGACCGAACCGCCCCATTCGCCGCCAACTCCGGCGCCCTGAATGAAGCGCAGCACGACCAGCAGGATCGCGCCCCAGATGCCGATCGATGCGTAAGTCGGGACGAAGCCGATGAGGAACGTGGCGACGCCCATCAGCAGCAGCGTGGCGATCAGCGTCGCCTTGCGACCGATGCGGTCGCCGTAATGGCCAAAGATCGCCGCCCCAATCGGCCGGGCGATGAACCCCACCGCGTAGATCAGGAAGACGTTGAGAGTCGCCACCACGGGATCGGACTTGGGAAAGAAGAGCTTGGCAAAGACGAGGCCGGTGGCGGAGGAGTAGAGAAAGAAGTCATACCACTCGATCGACGTTCCGACCGTGCTGGCGATGACGGCTCGCCGGAGCTGTTGCCGTTCGTCAGCGGAAGCCGCTGTCACTGCCACGCGCAATCACCTCTTGAAACAGGATGGTTCCCTCGTCGGAGGGACGGTGGCGCCGAGCGTGCCGCAGCCTCCCCGCGCTGGGCGCGTCACCACCTCCCTTCCCGCCTCTCCCCTCCTAAGGATGCACAGGCGGGAGGTCTCGGTCAACTCCCCGCGGTGGAGAGCCGGAGCGGGGCTGGCCTCCTAGGCCACCGAAGCCGCCACGGTTGGCTCCTCGACGCCGGCCCGGTCTGCCACCGACAGCGGCAGGGCCAGCGCGAAGACGGTCCCCTCGTCGGGCACGCTGCTCTCGATGGTCAGGCTCCCGCCGTGCCCCTCAGCCAGCTGGCGGCCGATGAAGAGGCCGAGCCCGGTACCGGCTACGTT
>VBFX01000308.1 GCA_005889395.1 Chloroflexota bacterium | reverse complement strand
TAAAGCCCACGACGTAAAGAAGCTTCGTCGAGATCAGGTCGCCCAATCGCCCGAACGTCATCAGCAGGGACGTGATCACCAGCGTATAGACGACGATCACCCATTCGGCCGAGGTGACCGGCTGGTGGAGTGCCGCAGCGATCACCGGCAGTCCGATGGAAATCGTGCTGACGCCGATCGGCGGGCACAACGCACCCAGTGAGACGCCCAGCATCGTACGCCACTTCTGCGGCATGCCTTAGCGGGCGCTCGGCGACGCGGAGCGCGGGTCGCGCGCAAGCGTCCCGAGGGCGTCGGCCACGGCGGAAAGCTGGGCCGCGGAAAGGCGCTTGCCAAAATGCTCGCGGATTCCGCGGAGGTGGACCGGTCGGGCACGTCGGAGCCTCGCCTTGCCGGCCGCCGTCATGGTCGCGAACGTGCCTCGCCGGTCAGAGTCGCAGCGGGTCCGCTCCACGAGGCCGGCCTGCGTCATACGGTCGCGAGCTGGATGAGGACGTCGAATTCGGCAAGGGTCATGTCCTCGCTCTCGATCAGCTCCGCCTCCAGACGGCGTAAGAGGGATGCCTGGGCATTGAGGAAGGCGGTCCAGGCACGCAGTTCGGGGGTTTTAGGGTCCGTAGCCATGCGGAATAGATTCTCGCATCAAATTGTTTGCTTAAGAGAAGGTTGCTTATGCAATCAATTTGAAGACCGGGAGGATCAACGATATGAAGTGGGCATTTGACGGCTACCACAGTAGCGTCACGTTTACGATCCGGCACATGATGTCCAAGGTGCGGGGCCAGATGAAGATCAAGGAAGGCTGGATCGAGGTTGACAATGAGAACCTGAGTACAGCGAAGGTCGGCGTTGTGCTGGATGCGGCCAGTATTGATACCGGGGTGGAAATGCGCGACAACCACCTCCGTAGCGCCGATGGTCATTTCGACGTCGCGAATTATCCGACCATCACCTTTACGAGCAAGCGAATCGAGGGCAAGGACCCTTCGAACTTCAAGGTGATCGGTGATGTGACGATCCACGGCATCACGAAAGAAGTCGTGCTCGACGCTAGCTTCAACGGCGAGGGCAAGGACCCGTGGGGCAATCGCCGGGTGAGCTTCGACGCGCAGACCACGCTGAACCGCAAGGACTACGACCTGACCTGGAACCAGGCGCTGGAAGCCGGCGGCTTCATCCTGGGGGACGAGGTCAAGCTCGAGATGGGCGTCGAGGCCGTGCCGGCGCCGACGCTGGCCGAGGCCGAGAGAGAGATCGAAGCCGAAGTCGCGCTCGAATCGCGCTAGTCGACCCTTCATATAGCCCGCCAGGTCCCCTGGCGGGCTCTTTTACAGTTAGCGGGTGATCGATGACGCCTGGGCGTTGAAGAGCGCAATCGCGCAGGCACGCGCCATCGCTGGCAGGCAGGTGAAGCCCGGCGAGCTGATCGCTCTCTATTACGAGCGGATCGCGCGGATCGATCCCGAGCTCAATGCCTACGTCCTTCTGACCCGTGAGTTGGCAGAAAGCCAGGCCGCTGCGGCCGAGAAGCGGGTGGCACGGGGGGAACAGCTCGGCCTGCTCGACGGCGTGCCGGTCTCGATCAAGGAAACGGCGGCGCTGGCTGGTTATCGCAACAGCCTCGGCTCGCTCGTCTTCGAAAAGTCGATCGCCCAGGTGGACAGCTTCGCGATCGGCCGGCTGAAAGACGAGGGGGCCGTCATCCTCGGGAAGACGAACGCCCCGGAGTTCGGGACGCGCCCCATCACGGAAGGGCCGATGTTCCCGCCAGCTCGCAACCCGGTCGACACGACTCGGACGGCGGGCGGCTCGAGTGGCGGCGCAGCGGCGGCCGTGGCGGCGGGCTTGTGCGCCCTGAGCCACGGTGGTGATGGCGGGGGTTCCATCCGAATCCCCGCGTCGTGTTGCGGAGTGGTGGGGCTGAAGCCCTCACGTGGGCGCATCTCGAGTGGGCCGCTGTTCGGCGAAGACTGGGCGGGGCTGGCTACGAGCGGTGTCATCGCCCGCATGGTCGCGGACGCCGCGCTCGGCCTGGACGCCATGAGCGGCCACCTGCCGGGCGATCCGTACTGGGCCGAGATTGCGCAACCGTTTCTGCCGGCGGCAGGCCGCAAACCGGCGACGCTGCGCGTGGGATGGACCATCGATGCGCCGGTGACCGTTGACCCCGAGGTGGCAGACGCCGTCGAGTCCGTGGCGACGGAGTTGGCCCGCCTGGGGCATCGAGTGAGCCGGGTGCGCCCCGACCTCGGTCAGTTTCGTCCGCTCATCCAGATTCTCGCCGTCACCGCCGTGGGCGCTCTACCGATCGACAACCAGGAGCTGCTCGACCCCCTCAACCGGCGGATGCTCGAGGTGGCACCAATGTCGACGGCCGTCGATTACCTCAAGGCGCTGCTCGAGCTGCACCAGCAGGCACGGCGGCTGATCGCCACCTGGGACCAGATCGATGTGCTGCTCACGCCGACCCTGACTTATCCGGCGCCCATGGTCGGCGCCCTCGGCCAGAACGTCGACACGGCGTCCGAGGAGTTTCTCGACTGGCTGAGCTTTACCCATCCGTTCAACTGCACCGGGCAGCCCGCGATCAGTCTTCCGCTGGCCACTTCGAAGAGCGGACTGCCGATCGGTATCCAGCTGGTCGGCCGCCCGCGCGATGAGTACAGCATCCTGTCGCTCGGCGCCCAGCTCGAGGCGACGCTCGAACCGAAAATGAGCGCTGCCGCCCCCGCCTGATCCATGGCAGCCGACTGGCTCCTGCTCGATGGGTCCAGCCTGATGTTCCGCGCCTTCTTCGGTATTCCCGTTGGCGCCTTCAAGGCACCGGATGGCCAGCCGGTCAACGCAGTGCGTGGCTTCCTGGACATGCTGGCGCGGCTCGTCACCGACCGGAAGCCGAAGGCGCTTGTGGTCGCGACCGATGAAGATTGGCGGCCGGCATTTCGGGTGAACGTGATTGCGAGCTACAAGACGGCGCGCCTCGAACGTGGCGCGATGCCTGCCGAGCTCCAACCACAGGAGCCGATCATCTGGGCCGTTCTGAACGCGATTGGTGTGGAGGTGATGGGTGCGGCCGGGTTCGAGGCCGAAGACGTGATCGCCTCGCTGCTGCCGAAAGTCCGGGGAAAGGTCGAGATCGTGACCGGTGACCGCGACCTCTTTTCGCTGGTGCGCGATCCGGACGTGACGGTTCTTTACACGCAGAAGGGGATCGGCAATCTCCTGGTCGTCGATGAGGCCGAGGTCGAGCGCCGTTACGGCATCCCGGGTCGCTCGTACGGCGACTACGCGGTGCTGCGCGGAGACCCCTCGGACGGACTCCCAGGTGTTCCGGGCGTGGGCGAGAAGACGGCGGCACAGCTGGTGCGTCGCTTCAAGGATCTCGACGGCATCATCGCTAGCGGCAAGCTCGGCGATGCGCGGCCTGCATCTCCGACGGATCCGCAAGCGCTCGCAAAACTGGGTGAGACCTACGGCGTCGGCTCGTCGATCGACCGCCTGGTCCGTGCCCTGGCCGGACCGACGGCCGCCATTCGCACGCGTTAAGCAGGAATCGCTGATACGCTTGGCACGTGATCGATCCCAAGCACCGCGTAACGATCGAATACTGCGTTCCTTGAAACTACCTGGAGCGAGCCGTCGGTCTGGCGGCGGAGATTCTCGGGGCCTGGGCCCCCGTGATGATCGATGTTTCCCTGCGCACGGGAAGTAAGGGGCGCTTCGAGGTAACGCTCGACGATCAGCTGATCTTCAGCAAGGTGAAGTTGCATCGGTTTCCGAACCCGAGTGAGATCGTCAAGCTCGCCGAGCCGGTGCTGGGACCGCCGATCGCCTGGCGCTAGCGCACAATTCACTGGTCCGCCGTCCTCTTCCGTATCTGCTCGCCCTGGTGCTGGCGGTCTCGGCCTTCCAGTACTTCCGCCCGCTGCCGGTGACCGCGGCGACCTCGGTCGTCCCGGCGGTGGAGCACGTCGGAACCGCGCCGGCGTTGCCCTGGCCGGCGCAGGGCGAGGCGGCCCTCCTCGTCGAAGGTCTTGGCGAAGTCGGGAGCTCCGGCGGGCGATCCCCGGCGCCGATGGCCAGCACCGCCAAGATGATGACGGCGCTCATCGTGCTGGATGATCATCCGCTCGCCCTGAACGAACCTGGGCCGACCCTCACGATCACGCGAGCCGATGTCAACACCTTCTACCGCGAGTAACTTCGCCGACTTGCTGGCAACCTGGGACCTCGGCGGCGTCACGGCCTTGGTCACCCGCAGGAATGCCCGAGCGGCGGCGCTCGGCATGAGCGCGACCCGATACGCGGACGTCAGTGGCTTCTCAGCATTGAGCGTCAGCACCCCGGCGGACTTGATCACGCTTGGCGAGACGGCGATGTTGCAGCCTGTTTTCGCGCAGATCGTCGCCCAGCCGCAAGCCACCCTGCCGGTCGCGGGCGTCGTCCACAATCTCGATACTCTCCTCGGCCAGGGAGGCGTGATCGGGATCAAGACCGGGCATACTGACCAGGCAGGAGGATGCTTCGTCGTGGCGGCCGACCTGACGATCGATGGCATCGCGGTGCGCGTCTACGGCGCGGTGATGGGACAGCCCAATGCCCTCGCGGGCGCCTTCGGAGCGACCCGTACGTTGTTGCCGGCCCTGGTCTCGGCGCTGCACGCGCATTCGGTCGTCCGTCGCGACGACGTGATCGCCCGCTATCGCTCGCCGTGGGACGAGTCCGGCACCATCGTGGCGAGCCAATCGGTCACCTGGCTCCTCCTCGACGGCACCGTCGTAACGCGGCAGGTGAAGCTCGACGAGTTGCCGGCCACGCTGCCGGCCGGAACCCGAGTTGGTACGTTGCGCCTTATCGCGGGCACGCGCCAGGCCGAGGTTCCGCTGGTGACGGCCACGGCCATCCAGGGTCCCGACGCGGGCTGGCGCCTGACGCGGGGACTTTAGTTCAGAAATGCCTGAAGGTGCTGACGATTGGCAATAGGAAATCGCCTCAAGGCCTGTGCGGTTTGCTACTGTGAAACCAGGGCTCGATCATGGGATTCACGAGCAAGCCTGTCAGGGTCATCGAAATACCGGAACCGGCGTCGGAGCCGCTGCTTGCTCCCGAGAGCGAGCCGCAGCGGACCGAGAGGGAAGAAGAGGTTCCGATCACAACTCCGGCATGATCCCCGCCGTCGGGTACCGCTTCTGGCGGGTGGACCCCGACGATGCCTGGACGCGTGGCCGCCTGCAATCGCCTGTGGCCGAGACGCTCTGGCCGCCTCTGGACTGTCTCAACGCGGAGTGTCAAACCCGTCCTGGCCTCCGCCTCGCACGGGCCGGCCTCCACCGGCACGATGAGGAGCGGACCTCCCCTGAACCGGCCTGCAGCTGCGGCATCTACGCCTACCACGACATCGCGCCGATGACCCGCGCTTTGCGCGAGGAGCCATACATGTTCGGTGGTGCCGTGTTGTGCTGGGGAAGGATCGTGATCCACCCCGAGGGCTTGCGCGCGCAACACGCCCGGCCGCTGGCGCTCTGCCGGCCGGAAAGCCCGAGCGTGCAGCAACGAACCGCGCTCCTTCTCCAAGAGGTCACGAGGGAGTACGCGATCCCGCTGCTCGAGCTCCGCGACCTGGTGGCGTACGCGAGCGAGTTCGGCGGCAGCTACAAACCGGAGCCGATCCCGCCGTCACGGCACGGCCTGGGCCGGGTCAGAGACGCCTTCTCCTGGCGTCAGATGCGCCGGCGCCTGGGCAAAGCGTTCGGCGGCTGACAGCCAGCGGCTTAGCGGCCCTCGCTCACCTCGTACAGCTCGTGCGCCGGATGGCCGGCCTTCTCGTGCACGGCGGCAACGGCCTCCTTGTTTGGGCCCGTGGCCAGGCAGAAGACCTTTCCGGCCTTGGAGTCCAGCCAGTAGCGCGAGTACTCAACCCCGGTACCCTTCTGGGCTTCGACATCTCTCTGATGCGCTTCGGCGAGCTGCTCCTGCGTGACGTGCATCCCCTCGTGGACGTCCATGAATGTCGG
>VBFX01000307.1 GCA_005889395.1 Chloroflexota bacterium | reverse complement strand
GAAATCGGCGCCCATGCGGTCCATCTTGTTGATGAAGGCGATCCGGGGAACTTCGTAGCGGTCGGCCTGCCGCCAGACCGTCTCGGACTGCGGCTCGACCCCGGCGACGGCGTCGAAGACCGCGACCGCGCCGTCCAGGACGCGCAGGCTCCGCTCGACCTCGACCGTGAAGTCTACGTGCCCGGGTGTGTCGATGATGTTGATCCGGTGCCCGCGCCAGTTGGCGACCGTGGCGGCCGAGGTGATCGTGATGCCGCGCTCCTGCTCCTGCACCATCCAGTCCATGGTGGCGGCGCCGTCGTGGACCTCACCCATCTTGTGGATGCGGCCGGCATAGAAGAGGATGCGTTCGGTCGTGGTCGTCTTCCCGGCATCGATGTGGGCCATGATGCCGATGTTCCGAACTTTGTCCAGCGGGTAAGTGCGAGCCATTTTCGTTTCTGCCAATTTCCTAGTACCTGAAGTGGCTGAAGGCCTTGTTGCTCTCGGCCATCTTGTGCGTCTCTTCTCGGCGCTTGATGGTGGCGCCCACGCCGTTGGCGGCGTCCATCAGCTCTCCAGCCAGTTTCTCCTGCATAGATTTCCCCGAACGGGCCCGCGCGTAACGCACGATCCAGCGCCGGGCCAGCGCCGAGCGGCGGTCGGGCCGGATCTCGACCGGCACCTGGTAGGTGGCGCCGCCGATCCGGCGGGGCTTGACCTCGAGCACCGGTGTTGCATTCTTCAGGGCTGCGTCGAAGACCTCGATGGGGTCCTTCTTGGCGACCTTCTTGATGCGGTCCAGGGAGCCGTAGACCACCCGCTCGGCCGTGCTCCTTTTGCCCCGCTGCATCACCACGTTGACGAACTTAGCTACGCCCTCGTGTGTATACACTGGGTCAGGCAGGATGACACGCTTGCGAATCCGGGGACGCCGCGGCATTAGGCCTTCTTCGCCTTCTCGCGCTTGGCGCCGTACTTCGAGCGGCCCTGCTTGCGCCCCTTGGCGCCAGCCGTGTCGAGGGTGCCGCGGACCACGTGGTAGCGGACACCGGGGAGGTCCTTGACGCGGCCGCCGCGGATGAGGACCACGGAGTGCTCCTGGAGGTTGTGGCCGATCCCGGGGATGTACGCGGTCACCTCCTGGCGGGAGGTGAGGCGGACTCGCGCGACCTTCCGAAGCGCCGAGTTGGGCTTCTTGGGCGTGGTCGTATAGACACGCACGCAGACACCCCGCCGCTGCGGGGAGCCTTGCAACGCCGGTGCCTTCGTCTTCTTCACCAGCGGCTTGCGGCCAGATCGGATCAGTTGTGAAATCGTGGGCATAAGGTGACCATGCGCCTGTTCAGGGCGCGAAGGCGTATTCTACGGCCGCTTCGAGCCGGCTGTCAAATCGCCCGCGCCGCGCCAGGACGCAACCGTACCTTCTTACCCGTATTGGGGTCGGCATAACCGTGTCACTCAGCACGGCAAGCTGGTGGTCTGCTTGGACAGCTCCGTCAGGCCGCCGCAGGGATCGGCCTGGAGGTGGCGATCGTCGCCGCCGATGCCTGACGCGCGGCGCCGGCCAGCACAGTCAGGTAGAGCAGGTCGGCGAGGTAGTTGTCATTGACAAAGCGAGCGGCCAGCAGCGAAAGTGCGAGCGCCAGCGTCCCCACCGCCAGGACGGACGCAAGCGACGGCGCCCGCCAGATCCGCCAGAGCCCGACGGCCAGCACGGGGGCCGCCACCGCCGCCTGGACGAGGCCGAAGGGGAAGCGGGCATCCGCCGAGGGGATGAGGTGGAGGGCGAGGAGGAGGCTGGCCAGCGAGTAGCCCTGGATGCGGTACGCCCCCGGGATGGTGCCGGCCACGAAGCTCACCGTGTCCGTCCAGTAGGCGGGCGCGTTCCAGAGGAGAAACGGGCCCATCGTGAGCGCGGCCGGCGCGAGCAGGGCAGCCCCGAGCATGGCCAGCCGGCGCACGCGATCGAGCAGCGGCCCGGAGCGGGGCCAGAGGGCTATGGCCACACACGGCAGGAAGAAGATCGCGAACGGCTTGAGGGCGAACGCGACCCCGAACGCCAGCGCCGCCAGCCGCGGCTTGCCCCGCGCCCAGGCGAGCACACCCAGCGTGAGGGGCGCCAGGAAGAGGATGTCATTGCGGCCCTGGGGAAAGTAGAAGAAGGGGTTGAGAAAGAGCGCGGCAAAGGCGACATATCGCAGTTCCCAGCGCCAGGGCAGCCCGAGGAGGCCCCCGGCGGCGGCCAGCGCCGCGAGGATCAGGACACTGCGGAAGTCGAACGGGATGGCGAGCAGGCGGGAGGCGACGAAGAAGGGCACCCCGAGCAGGAACGTCAGCGGGGAGTAGACGTAGTGGAAGAGGCTGGAATCGAGCGGCTGGTTCACGTACCAGTGCCAGAGCCGCACCCCGGTGGTCGATCGCAGCGCGATCAAGGCGAGCGCAGGCAGCAGGACCGCGGCGACGATGAAGATCGAGAGTGCCCGGAGTTGATGCCGGCCACGAACGAGGCCGTAGGCGGCGTACCCGAACCCAAGCAGCCCGGCGATGGTGAGGACCAGCCCGGCCGGCTGTCCCAGAAAGATGCCGCTACCGTACCAGACCCAGTTGGAGGCGAGAATGGCGGCGCCGAGCACCAGGAGGCTGGGCCCCGGTCGCAACACGATGCGGCTGAAGAGCCGCACTACGGCCATCATGCCGGACGCCACCGGCGAGCGGCCAGGCCCGCGAGCACCAGCTCGGCACCGAGGAGCAGGTGCGTGTCGTGGAAGTAGCGGCTGACGAAGAGCACGCTGGCAAAAACGAGTCCCAGCAGCACGAGCACGTCCGGGATCGCGGCGCCGCGCCGGAGCCAGCGCCAGCCCACCACCCAGACCACCAGGGCGGTCAGCATTTCGAGCAGCGCAAAGGGAAACGTGTCGCGCGCGCCGTGGATCACACCGGCGGACAGGAGAATCGCTGAGAGGCCGAATCCATTGATCGGGTAGGCCTCGCTGCCGCCGCCGATGAGGAAGATGACCGTATCGCGGACGAAGGCCGAGCCGTCCCATAGGACGAAGGGCAGGAGGAACGCCGCCACTGCCACCGTGCCGGCCGCTGCGGCGCGGGTAATGGTCCGATGATCGGCGCCCCGAGCCGTCGCGAAGACCGCGATC
>VBFX01000306.1 GCA_005889395.1 Chloroflexota bacterium | reverse complement strand
GGACCGCGCCCGGCTCGAGACGCTTGGCGTGGACGCCATCTTCCACCCTCCGGTCGACCAGATTTACCCGCCGGCGTTCAAGACCCGCGTCGATCCGGGCCCGCTGGCGGATGTCCTCGAAGGAAAGAGCCGTCCAGGCCACTTCGCCGGCGTACTGACGGTCGTGCTCAAGCTCATCAATCTGACCCAGCCGAAGCGTGCCTACTTCGGCCAGAAGGACTTCCAGCAGGTGGTCCTGGTGCGCCAGCTGGTCCGCGATTTCGGCCTCCCCGTCCGGATCGTCGCCGTGCCCACCGTTCGGCACCCGGACGGGCTGGCGATGAGCTCCCGAAACGCCTATCTTGACGATGGTCAACGTCAGGTCGCGCCGGCCGTCCACCGGGCCATCACCGAGGCGGCACACGCGTTCGCCGCCGGTGAAACGGACCCGCTCCGGCTGGAGGGCGTGACCCGTGAGCGCCTGGCGGCAACGCCAGGCGTTTCTCTCGACTACGTCGCGGTGGTCGACGACACCACGCTGAGTCGTCCGCAGCGTGCCATCCCGGGCAGCGTTTTGGCGGTCGCTGTTAAACTTGGCTCAATCAGATTGATCGATAACGTGGTATTGGGAGCGGAGCGCCTCTGAGTTCAGAACGGCGCTCGAAGGCGAAGGGGCGAGTCACAACTTCAAAAGCCAAAGGGAAGCCGACCGCCAAGCCGGCACGCCCAAAACTCGCGTCCCCCGCCAAAAACGGGTCGGCGGCGGCCAAAAAGCCGGCATCGGCCGCAGCCGCCCGGCCTAAGGCGGCGGTTCCCCGGAGCCAGCCCCCGGCCCAGATCCCGGTCGTGAGCACCCCGCCGGCGGCTCAACCGGCGCCGGCTCAGCCGCCGTTGGCTCCGGGCGTTCCGATCATGCCGTTCCCCCGGCCGACGATCCTCGGCCTCGGCTCGCCCTGGCGGACGGCCGGTCGCCCGCCGGGAATGCCACCGCGCCCGGCCCCGGTCCCACACCCTGCCCCGGCACCGCAGCCGCGCCCGGCTGCCATCCCCGTCGTCACCATGCGGTTTCCCATGAGCGCGGTCGACAAGTTGATCAAGGAGGCGCTCGCCGAGGACGTGGGTGACGGCGATCTCACCACCGAGTCGCTCTTCCCGGGCAAGGTCAAGGCCCGCGGCAAGCTGATCGCCAACGAGGAGGGCGTGCTCGCCGGCCTGCCGATCTTCAAGCGGGTCTTCGAGCTGGTCGACAAGAACATCAGCTTCGAACCGCGCGCGACCGATGGGATGGCGCTCGCCGGCGGCCAGCTCGTGGCGCGCGTTTCCGGCCCGGCGGTCAGTGTCCTTCGGGCGGAACGGACCGCCCTGAACTTCTTGCAGCACCTGTCGGGGATCGCCAGCCAAACCGCCAAGTTCGCCAACGCCGTGAAGGGCACCAAGACCCGCATCCTCGACACCCGCCGCACCACCCCGGGTCTGCGATTCCTCGAAAAATACGCAGTCGAGGTCGGCGGTGGCGTCAGCCTGCATAAGGGGCTGTCCGACCGGCTGGTCGTCACCGAGTCGCACCTCGCGCTGAGCGAGGGTGTTCCGAGCATCGTCCGCCAGCTCCGGAAGGCCCACCAGGGCAAGCGCATCGAACTGACCGTCACGAACATGCAGGAGCTCGACCAGGCCCTGACGGCGAAAGTCAACGTCCTGCTGCTCGAGAACTTCCCGCCGGGCCAGGTCCGCCAGGCGATCGCGCTCGTGCAGGGCCGCGCCAAGGTGGAGGTCACCGGCAAGGTCGGCCTCGATAACGCACGAGCCTATGCGCTGGCCGGCGTCGACTACATTTCGGTCAGCCAGCTGACCCAGTCGGTCAAGGCGTTCGACTTCAGCTTCCGCGTCGCCCGCTAGCCCATTGGAATTCGCCGACCTCCTGAAGCAGCGCCGGATGGTTCGCCGCTTCTCCACGGATCCGGTTCCAAAAGACGCTCTCGAGCGGATTGCGCGAGCGGCCAAGCGGGCGCCAAGTGCTGGCTTCAGCCAGGGTCAGCGTCTTCTGATCGTCACGGACCCGGCGCTCATGGCGCGAGTCGCCGAGGGGGCCGACGAAGAGAGCTACGCGGACATCGGGTACCACCGCTGGGTCAGCCAGTGCGGCGCCCAGTTCATTCCGTGTATCAGCGAGCGGCTTTACCACGAGCGCTACCAGCAGCCCGACAAGCTGGAAGACGGCAAGGAGTTGACCTGGCCAGTTCCGTACTGGTGGATGGACATCGGTTGCACGGTGATGCTGATCATCCTGGCGGCGATCGACGAAGGCCTTGCCTCGGGGTTCGCCGGGCCGTTTCCACATCCGAAGGGCATGAACCTGATCCGGTCGGCCCTGAACATCCCCGAGCACTTCACACCGGTCGGGATCATGCCGGTCGGTTACCCGCTTCCGGACACTCCATCGCCGTCACTCAAGCGCGGAGCCGTCAAACCGGAGGACTTTGCCCGCTGGAACGGCTGGTAACTCGCTCAATAGTAGGCAGGCGCGGCGATCGGTGCCACCTTTAGTCTAGACATACACCGTCATCGACGTCTACGTTGGAACTCGTTTTCGGTGGCCTACTGGTTTGTCTGATTTCGAGCTTTCTCAGGACTCGTCCGACTCGCAGAATGGAAGCGCCGCGACGATGGAGGAGTTCCTCAATCAGGAGGAGGCTTCTAGTAAGCGCATAGCCCACGGTGACATCATCGATGGTGTCGTCGTCCGGGTCGATCCCGACGAGGTTCTGGTCGATGTCGGCTCGAAATCCGAGGGCGTCATCTCCAGCCGGGAGCTGGGGACCCGCGAGGCAGGAACGCCCGACCTGCACTCCGGTGACCACATCAAGGTCTTCGTGCTCCAGCCTGAAAACGAGGACGGCAACGTCGTCCTGTCGCTGCGCCGCGCGCGCGCCGAGTCGGTCTGGATCAAGGCGCAGGATCAGCAGGCCTCCGGCGAGATGATGGACGCCGAGGTCCGCGAGCAGAACAAGGGCGGCCTGATCGTCAACATCCTGGGCTTGCGCGGCTTCCTGCCGACCTCCCAGGTCTCCCGCACCTACAGCTCGAACCTCCAGGAGCTGGTCGGGCAGCGCATCGGCGTCAAGATCCTCGAGGTCAACCGCAAGCGCAACCGGCTGATCGTCAGCCAGAAGGCCGCCTTCGACGAAGATCGGGCCCGGCAGCGAGGCGAGCTCTTCGAAAAGTTGAAGATCGGCGACGAAATCCACGGCAAGGTGTCCGGACTGACGACCTATGGCGCATTCGTCAACCTGGGTGCGGCCGATGGCCTCATCCATATCTCCGAACTCTCGTGGGACCGCGTGGCCAACGTGGGCGATGTTCTCCAGGTCGGACAGGACGTTCGCGTCAAGGTCATCAAGCTCGATCCGGAGACATCGCGCATCTCGCTCAGCCTCCGCCAGCTGGGGCAGGACCCATGGGATCACATCGAGAAGCGTTTCCCGCCCGGCGCGATCGTCGAGGGCGAGGTCACGAAGATCAAGAAGTACGGCGCCTTCCTCCAGATCGGCGACGGCATCGAAGGCCTGCTCCACATCTCCGAGCTGGCGTGGGAGCACGTCGAGCACACGGAAGATGTCGTCCAGGTCGGACAAAAGCTACGGGTTCGGGTGCTCCAGGCAGACCGGAGCCGTCGCCGTATCAGCCTCTCGCTCAAGCAAGCGGAAGAGCCGCCGCCCGGAGGCCGCACCGACGAGACCGAGGTTGCGGATTATCCGGGAGAGATCGAGCGGGTTCCGAAGGCGGAACGCCAGCCGGTCTACGCCGAGGTTAGCGCCGCTCCGCAGGAATAGGGCCCGCACCCTACCCTCCCCCAAAGGGGGAGGAAACATTCCGAGCACCTCCCCAAAGGGGGAGTCGCCGACGCCCTTGCTAAGGGATTATTAGATTTTGCGCGTATTCAAACTGAATTTGCGCTATGCTTCCGAGAACGATTGTTTAGCCATACCCGAGCGGTGGTAATTCCCTAACGTCTCAGCAGGCGGCCGGCCGCAGTTCCTGGCGGGAAGTCTTTCGAGATTCCGGGTATCGTAATAGGTAGCACAGAACTTAGTCGGAGGATTTTGGTTGTACCCCTTTGAGCGATTTACGGAGCGAGCGAAGAA
>VBFX01000342.1 GCA_005889395.1 Chloroflexota bacterium | reverse complement strand
GCGGCCGATGAGCATCACTTTGTTCAGGTTCATGATTTCCCCTCATCTTGTCGAACCAGTAAATGACGAAAGACGCTGTCGGAAATCTTCAGAACGCGCTCGACCTCCTGGACCTTTTCCTGATCGAGGTCGAACTCCGCGACCACGTAATGCCCTTCCCGGTTGTCCTTGACGGTGTACGCCAGGCGGCGCTTGCCCCACGGGGTGACCTTCTTCACCTGGCCCCCATTGGTCTGGATCAGCTGGCCGACTTTCTCGATCTCCTGCTGAACCGCTTGATCGTCAAGGTCTGGCTTGACGATGTACATGAGCTCGTACGCTGACAAACGCAATCTCCTTTCCTATGGGATTTGCCCCGGCTATGGCCACGCGGCGGCAGCGGAGCAGGAAGGCGCACGTAAGTCTACCAAAGATTGCGCCCCTCCAAACGCGAGCGAACGGTCGAGTTTGGGAGTTGGAAATTTGGTCGGCGGGGGACTCGAACCCTCGACCTCTTGGATGTGAACCAAGCGCTCTAACCAGCTGAGCTAGCCGACCGTGCGGCAATTGTAGATCTACCGGCGCGCGGCTTTTGCCAGGGCTCGCGTGACCGCCTCGGCGGCCTCCATCGGCAGGTACCGAATCGCCTCGTTCACCAGCTGCTCGGCCTCGTCTGCCGGCAACTTCCGACGAACGACCTCGAGCTGCTGCTCGACCAGGTCAGCCAGGACCTGCGACATCTCCTGGCGGCGCCGGCGGCGGAAGAGCTCCTGCTGTGCCGGGTAGCCGTTGCCGAACGTGACCGGGAAGCCCAAGCGCTGCAGCTCGGCCAGGTCTCGGAAAACGGTCCGAGAGCTTACCTTGAGGGTCGTGGCGAGATCGACCGCTCGGATCCCCGGGCGCGCAGTCGCCATCGAGAGGATCACGAGGAGCCGATGCAAGCGCGCCGCCCGATTCACGTTGCTGACCGTAGCACTGCCTTGATGGGTCTGCAATTCAACAACCTGCCCACCATCGCCCTGGCCAAGGACACGTTTCTATTAACGATAGAACGGGTACAAGCTAGACGCGAGGCGGCCCGTTTGAGTGTGCCCGCCTGAGTTCGATCCAGTGGTAAGGTGAAACATTCCATGGCCAAAGAGACCAAAGACGGAAAGGCGAAAGCCAGCAAGGAACCTCAAGCGGAGATCCCCTCGGAGGTCGCGACCGAAAACGGCGCCAGCGGCGCCACCAAGGCGCGCACGGCGATCGATGACGTGATCGCCGCGATCGAGGCGGCTCGCGACAAGGTCATGGCAGACGAGGTCAAGGCCCTGACCAAGCTCGGGATCCCACGCGCTATGGCCTATCAAATGGTGGCAGCCCGTTTCCACCAGAACGTCGTCACTGACGGCGAGGGCGGCGGGCCCGAGTTCGAAAACAGTCACTGGAACGATCGGTAAGCCCGAGAAGCCTCCCCTTCTGACGGTCGCCCAGGCGCGCGACCGGATCCTCTCCCGGATCAGCATCCTCGACGCCCAGGACACGCCATTGGTGGAAGCCCGTGGGCGCGTGCTCGCCGAGGACGTGGCCTCGGACCGCGACGTCCCACCGTTCACGAATTCCGCCATGGACGGCTATGCCGTGCGGGCGGCGGACACGCGCTCCGCATCGGCTACGAAACCGGTCCACCTGGAGGTACTCGGCGAGATCCGGGCCGGCGTCGCGCCCTCCATGTCGGTGCGCCCCTCCACCGCCCTGCGGATCATGACGGGCGCTGTCATGCCGGAGGGTGCGGACGCGGTCGTGCGCGTCGAGGACACGGTTGAGCGCGACGGACGGGTCGAAATCCGCGTTGGCGTCGAACCCGACACCAGCGTCCGTCATGCCGGCAGCGATATCCGCAGCGGCGACACGGTTGCCCAAGGGGGCCGCATCGTCAGCCCGGGGCTGATCGGCGTCCTGGCATCGACCGGGCGCACCACGGTCCGAACCATTCGGCGTCCGCGCGTCACGGTGCTGACGACAGGCGATGAGTTGCGAAACGCCGGGGAGTCGCTCGGGCCCGGGGAAATCACGAACACCAACCGCTATACGCTGCGCGCGGCCCTCGAGGAGGCGGGTGCGGAGGTGGTCGATGCCGGGGTGGCGCGCGACGTCCGGGAAGACCTCGTGACCCGGCTCCAGGCAGCGGCCCGAACCGACCTGATCGTCAGCACGGGTGGCGTCTCGATGGGCGCCTACGACCTGGTCCGCGCGCTCCTGGAAGAGCAGGGGGCCGTCGACTTCTGGCAGGTCGCACTTCGGCCGGGAAAGCCGCTCATGGTGGGAACGGTCGAAGGCCGGCCACTCATCGGATTGCCCGGCAACCCCGTCTCGTCCCTCGTCGGCGTCGAGCTGTTCGTCCGCCCCGCGATCCTGAAGATGCAGGGTCGCGCCGATCTCGAGCGGCAACGATTGACGGCCACCACGGACGACACCTTGCAGAACCCGCCTCACCTCGAGCAGTACTTCCGCGGCGTCGCCCGCCGTGATGGCGACCGGATCCGTGTCCGGCTGACCGGCGACCAGGGCTCGCACGTGCTTCGCTCGATGGCCGATGCCAATTGCCTCATCGTCGTCCCGCAGGGGACGAGTGAGGTGCGCGCGGGAGAGCCGGTCCAGATCATCCCACTCATGCCGATCGACTAAGCCCCCACCCTGCCCTTTACACTCTCTCTTGAAAGGGAGAAGCGATGGCCAGAGTCGACCCGGAGAGGATTCGCAACGTCGCGCTGCTCGGACACAGCCACGATGGCAAGACCAGCCTGGCCGAGGCCATGCTCTACGCGGGTGGGGCCGTCGACCGGTTGGGGCGCCCCGACGCGGGGACCACGACATTCGACTTCGAGCCGGAGGAGATCAAGCGCAAGATCT
>VBFX01000341.1 GCA_005889395.1 Chloroflexota bacterium | reverse complement strand
CACTGATCGGGTGCCGCCCATCGAACGGCACCCACTGATTGGTCAGTCCCCAGCGCAAGGCGAGATAGCCGAGGAAGGCGCCCGTGGCCAGCTGGATCACGATCTTCTGCCGCGCCTTCAGTCCCAGGCTACGCCGGCCCCGAATGGCGGAGACATCGTCGACCAGACCAAGCGCCGCGCCCAGGGCCAGCGCGATCAGGACGAAGCCACCGGCCAGCGAACGGTCGGCCGCCAGGTAGAGAACAATGGCCAACAGCACGAAGACCAGGCCACCCGCGGTCGGGGTGCCGGCCTTGCTGTGGTGAGCCGCTGGGCCTTCCTCTCGGATCTGCTGACCCATCCGCGCGCGGGCGAGCTGGCCGATCGCGGCGGGAAAAATCAAGGCGCTGACCACGAGGGCCGCGGCAAAAACGATGACCGCCCTCACGGCGCCTGACGAATCTGCTCGACGACCCGCTCCAGCCGCATGCCGCGCGAGCCCTTGACCAGGACCTGGGTTTGCGCCGCGAGCAGCGGCGTCACCGACGCGACGGCCTGCTCGGCGGTCTCCACGACGAAGGCGCGATCGCTGGGGAGGCCGGCTCGGCGCGCCGCCTGGACGACGCGCGGGGCGTACTCTCCCACCGCGATCACCACATCGGCCGTTTTGCCGGCCAGGGAACCGAGCTCCTCATGGGCCCGCTCCGCGTGGTCGCCCAGCTCGAGCATGTCACCGAGGACCGCGACCTTGAGTGCCCCCCGGGGCGCGAGGCCCAACACCTCGAGCGCGGCGAGCATCGATCCGGGGCTGGCGTTGTAGGAATCGTCGATCACCGTGGCGCCGTTGCGCCCGGTCACGATGTTCATGCGCCGCGCGGGCGGCGCGAAGCCGTGCAGCGCCGACGCGATCGCCGCGGCGTCGAAATCGAATTCGAGCGCGACCGCCGCCGCGGCCAGGGCGTTCGAGACGCTGTGATGGCCCGGCAGCCGGAGGTAGACATCGGCTTTGCCCCTCGGGGTGATCAGCATGAAGTTGCTGCCCTCGAGGCCATGGAGCCGGATCCGCTCGGCGCGGACGCCGGCGTCGCTCGACACGCCGTACAGCGTGAAGCGGCGCGCCACCGCCGACATGGCGCGCACCCGGGGGTCGTCGGCATTGAGGATCGCCAGCCCGCCCGGCGCGAGCCCTTCCACCAGCTCCCGCTTGGCGGCGGCGACCGCGTCGATCGAGCCCAGGAAGCCGACGTGCGCGAGGCCGACGTTGAGGACCACGCCGATGGTGGGCGGAGCCACCTGGGTCAGCTCGCGGATCTCGCCGGCGCGCGACATTGCGTACTCGACCACCAGGGCGCGGTCACGCGGGTCCATCTCGAAGATCGTCATCGGAATGCCGGTGTAGGTATTGAGGTTGCCTTCGCTTTTGTGCACCCGCAGCCGGCGCCCCAGCAGGTGTGCAATCAGGTCTTTGGTCGTCGTCTTGCCGGCACTGCCGGTGATGGCGACGATGGGATGTGGCTGGCGCGCGAGCCGGTCGGCCGTGATGTCGAAGAGCGCCTGGCGCGTGTCCTCGACCTGGATCACGGCCACGCCGTCGATGCCCTGGGGCGGCCGCTCGCAGAGGATGCCGGCCGCCCCCCGCTCGATCGCCTGCGGGATGAAGACGTGCCCATCGTGCTGCTCGCCGCGCAGAGCCACAAACAGCCCGCCCGGCTTCACCTCTCGCGAATCGGTAAAGAGCCGGGGGAAGGTGATGTCGTGCGGGCCACTGAGCAACCGGCCGCGTGTCGCATCCACGACTTCCTTCACGGACATGCCCACAGCATCAATATTCTCGCTATCGCTCTCATCGCCGCCTCACGGCGCGATCTGCCACTGCGTGATCAGGGCGCTGGCGACTGTTTTCCAGATCGGAGCGGCGACGTAGGCTCCCTCGAAGAGGACCTTGGGCTTGCGGGTGATCACCATCATGATGAACTGCGGGTGATCGACCGGGACGAAGCCGACAAAGGAGCCAATGGTCGCGTCCGGCAGATATGTCCCATTCTCGGGGATGCTCGCGGTCCCGGTCTTGCCGGCGATCCGGTTCTTGAAGCCGTCGATCCGCGCGGCAAATCCGGAGCCGTGCTCGACCACCGCGATCATCATCTGTTGCATCTGCTGCGCGGTCTTGGCGCTGACCACCTGCCGCACGATCCGCGGCTGAACCAGGTGGCGGACCCCGTTGGCATCGATCACCTGATCCACGACGTGCGGCCAGACGAGATTGCCGCCGTTGGCCGCCACGTTGATGGCGGCCAGCATCTCGATCGGGGTGGTGTCGACCCCCTGGCCGAAGGAGGCCGTCGCGAGCTCGACCGGTTTCCACTTGGCGAGATCCCGCAGCGGCTCGGCCGTCTCCGCCGCCACGTCGACGCCGGTGGGGGCGCCGATGCCGAACTTTTGCAGGTACTGGTAGAAGGGCCCGGCGCCCTCCATCTGCTGGGCCTTGATGGCACCGACATTGAGCGAGTTCTGCAGGACCTGCGTCATCGTGACGTTCCCGTGAGCCCGGTTGTCCCAGTTGCGGATCGCGACGCCACCGACGACGGCGACACCGGTCTCGTTGAAGCGCGTGTCCGGCGTGATGGCGCGGTCGTCGAGCGCGCCGCACAGCGTCACGACCTTCATCACCGACCCGGGCTCATAGAGACTCGAGAGCCCAGGCGACGATGCGACCGGTGGCGGGCTCCATGATGATCAGGGAGCCGCTCTCCGCCTGGTATTTCTGCACGCCATCGGCCAGCGCCCGCTCGGCGACCACCTGGATGGTGCTATCGAGCGACAGCTTCAGCGTCATGCCGTTGACCGGGTCGCGGCGCTGTCGATCGCTCAGCACGATCGGCCGGTTCGCCAGGTCGCGCACCGTCGCCTCGAATCCCGCCTGCCCCGCGAGCGTCTTGTTGTAATAGCCTTCGACGCCGTAGTTGCCTTGCCCTTCGTCGTTCGCGAAGCCCAGCAGGTTGGCGGCCAGACTCGTCCCGGCAACGCCGCCGTCGACATAGGATCGCTGGGTCTCCGCCACCTTGCCGATTCCGGGGAGGCGCATCGCATCCAGCTGCTGCGCGACCGAGGACGGAACCCGGCGCGCCAGGTAGACGAACTGGCGCGTCGTGGCGAGCTTGGCCTGGATGTCGGCGGCGCTGAGCTGGAGCAGCGGCGCCAGCCTGGTGGATACCTCAGTACGCGCGGCCGCGGATAACAGGTCGGGCGACGCAAAGATCGAAAAGACGGGGGTGTTGGTCACCAGCAGAGCGCCGTTGCGGTCGAGGATGTTGCCGCGCACGGCGGGCAGCGTGATCGTGTCGTCGTGGTAGGCGGCCGCCAGCCGAGCCATGTCCGAATGGCGCCAGACCTGCCAGTACGCCAGCCGGCCCAACAGGACCAGGTAGGCGGCCAGCACGAGCGCCATCAATGTAAGGATGCGGCTGCGCGGCTCGAGTTCCTGGGTACCCCTCACGGTCGTCGTCCGGTTAGTGCGCTGGCTCGGAATTCAGGGGGCGGCCGGTCACGGCGCCGAGCACCGCCAGCACGCCGTCCCACACGCCGGAACGGCCGGGGTTGGCGGGCCTCGGCCCGAGCGCGATCGGCGAGCCGGTCGCGTGGATGTACTGCCACCGGCTGGGATGGGAGAGACCGAGTTGCTGCGCGGCGGTCGCGACGCGATTGGCGGCGCGGTCGCCGGCGAGCTGGGCCAGGAGCTGGTCGTGCTCGGCGCTGAGACGCGCTTGTTCCTGCTTCAGCGTCGCGATCTGGTAGCTCGCCTGGGTGGCGGCGGCCGATTGGGCGACGAGCAGCAGCGCGGCCGCGATCAAGGACACCGCGCCCACGAGCGGCGAGATGGAAGGCCGGCCGCGACTCCGGCGCGCGCGCGAAGGGGGAAACGCGCGCGCCGGAGGGGTCGGATCGGGCCGGCGGGGCCGCAACACTAGTAGATGCCCAGGAGGGAGGGGTTCCACCATGCGGCCGCTCAGGTATTGACTTGTGGAATGACATGGACCGGGTTCATAACTTCTCCGCGATTCGCAATTTCGCCGACCGGGCGCGGGGGTTTTCCTGCACCTCGGCTTCCGAGGGGGTGATGGGTTTGCGCGTTACGACGCGCACCGAGCGACGGTGCCCGCAAATGCAAACGGGCGCTTGGGGCGGACAAATACAGTCTGTTGCTTCGACGTTGAATAGGTTCTTTGCAATCTTGTCCTCGAGGGAGTGGAAAGAGACGACCCCTACGCGCCCACCGCTTGCAAGCACTTCAATAGCAGCCTTCAAGCCTTTTTCGATCGCGTCCAGCTCGCGGTTGACCGCGATGCGGAATGCCTGGAAGGTGCGGGTCGCGACGTGAATGTCACGCGGCCAGGCACCTCGTGGGATGGCCCCGGCCACGACGTCGACCAGGTCCTTCGTCGTCGTGAACGGCGCCCGGCGCCGCCGCTCGACGATGCGCTGCGCGATCCGCGACCCCCACCGCTCCTGGCCATAGTCCCGCAGGATGCGCCGCAGCTCGCTCTCCGATTCGCGGTTGAGCAGATCGGCGGCGGTCCATGGTTCGCTACGGTCCAGTCGCATGTCGAGTGGTCCGTCCGTCTGGAAGCTGAAGCCGCGATCGGGATCATCCAGCTGCACAGACGACAGACCGAGGTCGAAGACGATACCGTTTGGGGGGCGGCCGATCCGCTCCGCCGCCCGGTCGAGCTGCGCGAAGTTGGTGTGCTCCAGCATCACGGTGACGTCCGGAGGCACCGGCTCCTGGGCGAATCGTTCGAGGGCGGAGGCGTCACGATCGATGCCGAGCAGCACGCCGCCCGGCCGCAGGCGCTCCATCAGTGCCCGCGCGTATCCCCCACCCCCCAGCGTGGCGTCGATGAACGCCTGCCCGGGGGCTGGTTGAAGGCTCGTTATGACTTCTTGTAAAAGTACGGGTCGATGTCCGGACGGCCCGGACGGTCGATCGAGTCGAGGGCGGCCGCGACGGTCACGTGCGCGGGGCACGTCGCCGCTCGGCCACCTGGTCCTGAATCCGCGTGTACTCCTCGGGCGTCGCCTCGCCAATTCGGCGCCACCCCTCGTCGTTCCAGATCTCGATCAAGTTGTTGACGCCCACGATCCAGGCCACCCCCGTGATGGCGGCGTACTGCCGCTGATCCGCGGACAGGACGATTCGTCCCTGGGCGTCGAATTCGCACTCGCGGGCGGCGCCGAACATCATGCGGGCGAGCCGCCGCTCCTCCGCCGGCGTCGTCGATCCCAGCCGCAAGCCCTGCTCCTGCGCCCATTCCTGGGGCGGATAGACCTGCAGGCAGCCCTCGGCGCCCTTGGAGATGACGGTCCCACTGGGGAGTTGTTCCCGAAAGCGGGCGGGAATCGCCACCCGTCCCTTGGCGTCGACCGAGTGCCGGTAGGTGCCGAGGAACATCAGAAGTTGCCACCGGGTGTTTCACTCTCCCCACTTTTCCCCACTTTGTGCCACCGACAGGCCGAACGCTAAGAAAAATGGCCCCTAGATGTTGTGCCTTGACACCGGGTGTCCATCACGGTAGACATTTGTTCACAACCAATATCGCCGCCCTAAGGAGGGGAAATGGCAACAACCACGACGTCCGTCGGCGCGCCTACGAGATCGGGCGAGCTGCTCTCGGAGCGGATCGCCCCCGGCATCCTACCCAAGGTCCTCGGCCGCTTCGATATGATCGCGATCTTCGTCGCGATTGTCCTATTCGCCGTCCAGGGGTCTGTCGTCCAGCCGGCCGGCGCCTCGGCCTTCGTTTACTGGATCCTCGGCTTCGTCACGTTCCTCATTCCGGGCGCCATCGTCACCGGCCAGCTCGGCCTGATGTTCCCCGGCGAGGGTTCGATTTACGTCTGGACGAACAAAGCGCTCGGCTCCTTTTGGGGCTTCTTCGCGGGCTTCTGCGCCTGGTGGCCAGGCACGCTCGTCATGGTGGCGACCGCCGTGCTGGTCGTGAACCTGCTCCAGTTCTTCCTGACGCTACCGCCCTTCAACGTCGTCAATCCGCTGGGCGCCCTCTGGCAGCCGGGGATCATCATCCTGGCGGTCATCTGGTTCTCATCCGCGCTTTCGATCCTCCGCTTCCGGGTCACGCAAAACCTGGTCAACGGCGTCTTCGTGATCTACGGCGCCGCCATCCTGACCGTTGGCCTCGCCGGCCTCGCCTGGTTGCTGGGCGGCCATCCGGCGGCCAACGACTTCTCGCGCAGTGCGTTCGGCCTCAACTCCGGCAACGCCACCTTCTATGGCCTGGTGATCCTCGCTCTGCTCGGGATCGAGGTGCCCTTGAACATGGGGGTCGAAATCCGTGACCGCAAGGCGATCACCAGCTACCTGGTGTGGGGTTCGATCGTCGTCATGGTCGGCTACCTGGTGCTGACGTTCGGCGCGATGGTCACCGTACCAGTGAAAGGCGTGAACTCGACAACCGCCATCCTGACCGCGGTGCAGACCTCGCTCGGCGCGTTCCTGGCCGGGGCCGTGACCCTGGTGATGGTCGCGTTTTTCATCTTCAATACCACGGTCTACAACTACTCCTTCGCCCGCCTGCTCTTCGTCAGCGGGCTCGACCGCCGGTTGCCGGCGTTTATCGGCCGGGTCAACCGCAACAAGGTGCCGCAGAACGCGGTGCTGGTTCAGGCGGTGATTACCACCATCCTTACCGCTGTCGCGTACTTCCTCTTCAACGGCAACGCCAACCTCTCGGTCGGGATCTACATCGCGCTGCAGGCAGCGGTCACGGTGATCTGGTGCCTGTCGATGGTGTTCCTCTTCACCGACGTCTTGATCATCCGGTCCAAATATCCGGAGGAGTTCAAGCGCGAACAGCTCGTTCCGGTCGGCGTCTTCTGGGCAGCCTCGATCGCGGGTGCGATCGCCAGCGCCGTCGGCGTGCTCGTAACACTGACCGGCGGCTGGATCTTCACCGGCCAGCTGCAGGGCTCCTGGAATCCGTCGGTGATCGACAACGGTCCGTGGATTTTGATCGTGGGCGGTGTTGGCATTGCCTCGCTCGCCGTCGCGGTCGTCGTCTATCTCCTCGGGTTGAACACGGCGCGACGCGCGGTCGCCGCGGCTAACGCGGGGGCGGGGGTCGCCAACTAGGAGCCTTTATGGCGACCACACTGACCGACACGACAACGAACGTTGATCTCGGCGCAAAACGCCGGGAGATCGTGGCGCAGGCGGAGGCATCGGGCCTCCGCCTCGTGCGCTTTCTCTATTGCGACAACGACGGCATCATCCGTGGCAAGAGCGCAGGTATCAAAGACCTCCAGGATCGGCTCGAAACCGGTATCGGCCTGACCCTCGCGATGCAGGCCTTCACCATGCTGGATCATCTGGCGAGCGTCGACGGCATGGGGCCGGTCGGCGAGATCCGGCTCGTGCCCGACCCGACCACATTTGCCATCGCCCCCTACGCCCCGCACACCGCCACCGTGCTGGTCGATATGCAAACGCTCGATGGCCAGCCGTATGCCGCCGACGGCCGGGCGTTCCTCAAGCGGCTGATCGCCCGCGCCGCCGATGACCACGACCTTTCATTGGTGGCGGCCTTCGAGCCCGAATGGTCGCTCGCGATCAAGACGGGCGAACAGTTCGCCCCCATCGACGACAGTGGCTGCTTCACCTCGACCGGCATGAACATGGCCGCGCCGGTGATCGATGACATCGTCGCCGCCCTCGAATCGCAGGGCATGACGGTCGAGCAGTACTACGCCGAGCTCGGATGGGGGCAACAGGAACTCTCCATCCGTCACGCGCCCGCCCTGCAGGCGGCCGACCACCACATCATGTATCGGGAAACCGTCCGGGGGGTCGCCTTGATGCACGGACGCTACGCGTCCTTCGCGCCCAAGCCCTGGAGCGACCAGGCCGGCAACGGTTGCCACCTGCACTTCTCGGGATGGACGAAGGACCAGCGCGTTAACCGTTTCTACGACGCCGACGGCGAGTACAACCTGTCGACGCTGGCGCGCCAGTTCATGGCCGGGATCCTCGACCACCTGCCGGCACTCGTTGCCCTCACCTGTGCCTCGGTCAACTCCTACCGCCGGCTACAGCCCCAGATGTGGGCCTCGGCCTATCGCGCCTGGGGTCCGGACAACCGGGAGGGCGCGCTGCGCGTTGCCTCTCCCTTCAGGGGCCACGAGGCCGAGTCGACGAATGTCGAGCTCAAGTCATCCGATTCGAGCGCCAACCCCTACATATCGCTCGCCGGCGTCCTGGCGGCCGGGCTCGACGGCATTGAGCGGCAGCTAACATTGCCGCCGCCCGTCACGGTCGACCCCCACACTATGGAAGAGAGCGAGCGCAAGAAGATCGGCGCCGATCGCCTGCCAACCAGCCTCAAGGAGGCGATCCAGATCCTACATCGCCGTCAAGGAGCTCGACATCGACGCCTTCTCCAAGGCGGACGAGGCCTTCGAGTTCAGGCAGCATATTTACAAGTACTGAGCCGTCTTCCGGCGAGCTGCTGCGTGTCTGGGCCGACCAGCCCGCGGTCGATCATCACTGCCATCCCTTGCGACGCTGGCCCTACCGGCTGTCGGCACTCGAGCTGCGCGCGGCATTCACCGAAGCGCTCGATCCGCAGCTTGCCGCTCATCACGTCGTCCACACATCCGGCTACCAGGACGCCGTTCATCGACTCGCCAGGGAGCTGCGATGCGAACCGACCGAAACCGCCATCCTCGCCTACCGGAATGCCGCCGACGCCGCCGGCCATGCCAGGCGGCTGCTGACCTCAACCGCGACGGGGATGATGCTCGTCGACACCGGATTCGCGGCGCCTGGGACGTTCACTCTCGCTGAACAGGAACAGGCAACCGGGATCACACAACGCGAGATCATCCGCCTCGAAACGCTTGCCGAGGGTCTCATCAAGGAGGCCGACGATCCCCGCGAATGGTTCAGCGCGGTCCGCAACGCACTGAACGCCGCGATCCGCGGCGGCGCGGTCGGCGTGAAGACCATCTGCGCCTACCGAGCGACCCTCAAGCTGCAGCCGGTCGACACGGATGCCCTCGGCGTCGCCTTCAGCGCCATTCGGCTGCGCGCCGAGCGCCGCGAACACCCGCGCCTTTCCGGAAGCGCGCTTTGCCACGCGCTGCTGTTCGAAGCCGCGCAGGCATGCCGGGAGCTCGACGTCCCCCTCCAGGTCCACTGCGGCTTCGGGGATCCCGACGAGGACCTCGCCGAAACCTCGCCGCTCGGCCTGCGGCCGTTATTCATCGATCCCGCATATCGCGGCCTTCGCGTCGCGCTGCTGCATTGCTATCCGTACCATCGCGAGGCCGCCTATCTCTGTTCGGTCTTTCCGGACGTCTACATGGACCTCTCGCTGACGATTCCGTTTGCCGGCCTCGAGGGCGGTCGCGCGATGCGCGAGGCGCTTGGCCTCTGCCCGACGAGCAAGCTCCTCTACGCCAGCGACGCGAGCCGCTACCCGGAGGTCTTCTTTGTCGCCGCAGCCGCCCATCGCGAGGCCCTCGCCGATGCGCTCGGCGAGTTGGTGGAGCATCGAATCCTCGATATCGGCACGGCGGCAAATGCCGGCCGACAGGTGCTGGCGGAGAACGCGCGGCGCGTGTACAACCTCAAGGACTGAGCTGGGTTGTCCAGGTCCGACCGCCGTCGGCGGTCTTGATCAGTGTTGTGCCGGCGGGCTCGCTGCCCATCGCCCAGCCGATCGCCGAGTTGACGAATTGGAGGTCCAGTACTGCTTGGGACGAGGGAACCGTTCCCACCGTTGACCAGTGTTGGCCACCGTCGCTGGTGTGGAGGACGGTGTTTGCCTTTGTATCGAGTGTCCAGCCAACGGCTGGGCTGATGAAATCGGCGGTGAAGCAGTTGGAAGGCAACATCGGGCCGGGCAACCAGTGGGCTCCCGCGTCCGGCGACGTATAGACGAAGTCATGTTGCGCGCCGTCCGCCCCGTAGATATCAAGGACGAAGAAGCCGTCTCGTGAGGCCGAAAATCGAGGGTCCGAAAGCCGCAGGCTATTGATCGCGCACATGCAATTTCCGGCGTAGCCTGCGGGCAGCGCGATAGCAAGGTCGTTCCAGGTGTGTCCCGCGTCGTAGGTGACGTAGAAGAATGGTCCGCCACCGGCACTGCACGCGCCGGGCATCCAGCCCGTCGTGCTATTCAGAAAGACCGGCGCCATCTTGCTACACCGGAGCGGCAGGTGACCTGGATTGCCACTGGGGTCGGCCTCCGCGGCCTTAGTCCATGTGGTCCCGCCATTAACGCTTTCGTAGAGGGCTACGCCCTGAGACCCGGCAGCGCCTCCCAGGTTCATGAAGAGCCATCCGTGGCTAGCGTCGACAAATGACATGGATGTCGGCCACCCCTGGCCAGCGGCAACCACACCCGCGTTGTGCCAGCTCTTGCCGCCGTCGGTCGTACGGTAAACCTGCACGCTGAAGTCCGGCGCGTCGGAGCCAGGCTGGAGGGACGACGCCACCCAGGCATCGTTGGCATCAAGAAAGAAGGTGGTCCAGTTGCCGGGCTGCGCGCCACGAGGACCGGCATCATCCCAATGCGACCCGCCGTCTACCGTCCGAAGAATCCGGTCGGTGCCGGAGCCGGCGGCCCACCCAGTGCTGGCGTTGATCATGTGCATCGATCCGGGTGGCAG
>VBFX01000340.1 GCA_005889395.1 Chloroflexota bacterium | reverse complement strand
TCCATCCGCTGGTCCGGGCGAGCTATCTCGCCTCACCGCCGCTGGTGGTCGCCTACGCGCTCGCCGGAGACATCCGCCGCAACCTGGCCACCGATCCGCTGGGAACCGACCGAGACGGGAAGGAGGTCTTCCTGCGGGAACTCTGGCCCTCGGCCGCGGAGGTCAATGAGGCGATCCGCGCCTCGCTGAAGGTCGAGATGTTCACGCGAGAATACGAGCGCATCTACGATGGCGATGAGAACTGGCAGCGGATGTCGGCGCCGACCGGACCGATCTACGACTGGGATCCGAAGTCGACCTACGTTCGCGAGCCTCCCTTCTTCGAGGGCATGCGCCCGGAACCCACCCCGCTGAGCGATATCGTCGAGGCACGCGCCCTCGTCATTCTCGGCGACTCGATCACCACGGACCACATCTCCCCCGCCGGCAGCATCCCGCCCGACAGCCCGGCCGGCCGCTACCTGGTGGCGAAGGGCGTCGAGCGTAGCGAGTTCAACAGCTACGGGGCGCGCCGCGGGAACCATGAAGTCCTGGTGCGCGGCACGTTCGGCAATATCCGCCTGCGCAATCAGCTCACGCCGCGCGAAGGCTACTGGACGAAACACCTACCGGATGCAGAGGAGATGACGATTTTCGACGCCTCGGAGCGCTACCGTGGGGATGGCGTGCCCCTGCTCGCCATCGCCGGCAAGGAGTACGGCTCGGGAAGCTCGCGGGATTGGGCCGCCAAGGGTCCGCTGTTGCTCGGCATTCGCGCGGTGATCGCTGAAAGCTTCGAGCGGATCCATCGGAGCAACCTGGTCGGCATGGGCATTCTGCCGCTGGAGTTTCTCCCGGGTGAATCGCTGCGCTCGCTCGGACTGAGCGGAACGGAGGCCTTTACCATCCGCGGGCTCGCCGCCGGGCTGCAACCCGGCCAGCGGATCGAGGTAGAGGCAACCGGGGCTGAGGGCGGCGCGAAACGGTTCAGCGTCGTCTGCAGGCTCGACAATCAAACCGATGTCGAGTACCTGCGCCACGGCGGTGTGCTGCCGATGGTGCTGCGGCAGCTGATGTCGCCCTGACGGCGCCGGCCTAACTCGAGACGACCGACAGCTGCGACAGGCTGTGAACGTCGGTGAAGGGCAAGGCGGTCTCGCTCTTGCTATTCAGGCTGTAGGCCAGCACTCTTCCCGAGGTCTGCGAGGGGCCGCCCAGGCACTCGCTCACACACGCCTGCTCCTCGAGGTACCAGATCGTGTCGCCGCTGATGAAGATGGGGTGTGAGCGAGCCCCGGCCCCGGTGGCCACCACCTGGTTGCGCTGCAGGTCGTAGAGCCAGACGTGCGGCACGGAGCCATTGTCGATCTGAGTAAAGACCAGCCAGCGGTCATCGCCGGCGGCAGCCGGGTCGTACCAGTGAAGCCCCGTGGCCAGCGTTCCGACGCTGGCCACCCCGGCATCCCAGGTGCGCACCCCGACCGCATCGCGGTAGTAGAGCCGATCCTTGTGCCGAGCCCACGTCGCCATCGTTGCGTTAGAGCTGATCGCTGCGGGCGGCACGAACGCGACGGTGTTGTCGGCGCTGCGGATGACCAGGAACTGCCCCGTCTCGGGTGCCTGGCCCTGATTGCCGAGGTAGGTGTCCACCATGAGCAAATACTTGTCGTCGGGCGCAAACTCGAGCCGGACCTCGTCATCGCGGCCAATCCCGCGACCGGGTACGGTGTTGAGGCTCAGCGTCGTTTCCTGTCCGCCGCGGCGCATGTGGAGGGATGCCTTGCCTGAGCCCGAGGTGTCGTGCACCAGATAGGCGAGCAGTGACCCATCGTGGCTGTAGGCAAAGGCCGGCACGTAGCCGTTGACCGTGACCTCGGTCGATGTCGCGCGGGTGGCGAGCCCGAGGCTGATGATTTTGGCTGGTCCTGCATTGGGATTGTCCACGTAGGCAATCTTCTGCGACGAGACGAAGCGAGGTTCGGCCGGCGCCGCCGTGCTCAGCGACACGAGCTGCTGCGGCGTGCTGCTGGCAGAGTCATAGAGAAAAATCTCGCTCGCGCCGGCCGTAGAGGCCGTGAAGAGCACGCGATAACCCGAGGCCGGCGCGGGTGTGCCCGATGCGGACGGCGACACACTCGCGGTTGCCGAGGTCGTGCTGGCGGCGGGAGCGGAACACGCGCTTAACAGCCCGACAAGGATGATGACGGCCGGTTGAAGCCGGACCAAAGGCCTGCACACCTTCAAGCTGGCGCCGATTGTAACGCGCGGCGACGTCGCGGGTGGCGTTAGGAGTGCCTTGCGTTGCATTGTTAGCGAGCCATACTGGGCGCATGGAACAACGCATCAGTCTCGTGACGCTCGGGGTCAGGGACCTTGGCCGCGCTCGCGCGTTCTATGAGGCGCTCGGCTGGTCCGGCGCCCGGCAGCCCGACGATGAGGTCGCCTTCTTCCAGGCGGGTGGAATCGTCTTCGGTTTGTGGACCGCACTCGGTGGACACGGCGCGCCAGGGATCGAGCTGGCGCATAACGTCCGGTCACCCGCGGAGGTCGACGCCCTACTCGGTGACGCCGAGCGCGCCGGCGGGACGATCATCCGTTCGGCCGCGAGCGCCGACTGGGGCGGCTACACCGGTGCCTTCGCTGATCCCGACGGATACGTCTGGGAAGTCGCCCACAATCCTGGCTGGACGTTAGCGCACGACGGCTCAGTCCGGCTCGGTTAGCCGGCCACTTCAGGGGCCGCCTCTGGCTCCGATCGGATACCCCTGATCGTCGACCAGCACCCGGGCGCCAAGTGGCGTTTTGAGAACGGCGGACGCGGTCCGGAGAAATCCAATCAAGGGGCACGCCACCGCCGGGTCGTTGGTGTAACTGTTGCTCCGGTAAGTGATTCGTGTGACCATGACGGCTGTCCGGGACTCGGTGAGCTTCACTTC
>VBFX01000110.1 GCA_005889395.1 Chloroflexota bacterium | reverse complement strand
GATTCGGCCCCCAGCTCTTCGGCTGGACGCGCGGCGAGACGCTTTACGCCGTCCGGGCCATCCCCCTGGGTGGCTTCGTCAAGCTGGCGGGAATGGACGGCAGCATGGACGCTGGTCCTCGTAGCTTCAACGCGCACCCACTCTGGCAGCGTTTCGTGGTCATCGTCGCCGGCTCCGCCTTCAACCTCGCGCTGCCGGTCCTGATCTTCTTCGGCGTCTACACCACGGTCGGTGCGGCCGAGGTCCAAACGCCGATCGAGGTGAGCGCCGTCGACACCGGCACCCCGGCGAGCACCGCCGGGCTGCAAGCGGGTGACGTGATTCGCTCCGTCAACGGCCGCCCCATCAACAAGTTCGAAGACCTGCGAAGCACCCTCGATGGCGCCAGGGACACGCTGGTGACGGTGGTCGTCGACCGTCACGGTCAGCCGGTGACCTTGACCGCGACACCGAAGCTCGACCCGGCTTCTGGCAGTTACATCCTCGGCTTCCATCCCGCCATTCATTCCTTCAAGCCAAGCCCGGTCGACGCGGCAGGACGGGCACTCCGCGACACCGGCGATTCCATCGCCGGCATCGTCGGCGGCATCTACCAGCTGGCGACGGACAAGAAACTGGGAGGCCTGCTGGGTCCGCGGGGACTCGAGGGCCCGGTCGGCATCGTGAAGACGACGGCCAGGGCCGCCCAGGCCGGGCCGCTGTCACTGGTCGCGGTGGTCGCGCTCTTGAGCCTCAGCCTGGGGCTGGCGAACATCCTGCCGTTCCCCGCCCTGGATGGTGGGCGCGCCGCCTTCCTGGTAATCGAATTGGTCCGCGGCCGGCCGGTCGATCCCGCTCGCGAGCAAGTTGTCCACTACGTCGGCCTCGCTCTATTGTTTGGTTTGATCGGACTGGTGACATATAACGATTTGCTGAGATGAAACCATGAAACCACGCCGTAAGTCGGTTCCGGTTCGCGTTGGCAACGTCGTCATCGGCGGCGCCGCCGAGATCGTCGTGCAGTCGATGACCAAGGCCGACACTCGAGATGTCAAAGCGACGCTCAACGAGATCGCGCGCCTCAAGGACGCGAACTGCCGCATCGTGCGGGTCGCGGTGCCGACGAGAGAGGCGGCCGTCGCGATGGTGGAAATCAAGAAGGCGTCGCCGCTGCCGATCATCGCCGACATTCACTACGATGCGCCGCTGGCGCTGATGGCGCTGGAGGCCGGCGTCGATGGGCTACGGCTCAATCCCGGCAACATCAAGGATCCGGAAAAGGTCAAAGAGATCACCCGCCGGGCGAAGGAACGCGAAGTGCCGATCCGCATCGGCGTCAACGCGGGATCACTCCCGGGTCGTCCCAAGGAAGGCGCCGGCGTGCGCCCGCCGACCGAGGAAGTCGTGGCCGCCATGGTCAACGCGGCGCTGGGCCATATCCACATCCTCGAATCGCTCGATTTCAACCTGATCAAGGTCTCGATGAAGGCCTCCGATCCGCCCACCATGATCGCCGCCAACCGGGCGATCGCGGACCAGATCTCTTACCCGCTGCACCTCGGCGTCACCGAGGCGGGTCCGCCGCGCACCGGTGCCGTGAAGAGCGCCGTCGGGATCGGCGTCCTGCTGGAGGAAGGCATCGGCGACACCATCCGCGTTTCTCTCGCCGGCGACTCGGTCGACGAGGTGGAGGTCGCCTACGGCATCGTCAATGCCCTTGCCGAAAAGCTGACCGGACCCAACCTGATCGCCTGCCCGATGTGCGGCCGGCTCGAAATCGACATGCTGCCCATGGTGGCTGAGGTCGAGAAGGCCCTCAAGAAGATCAAGCGGCCGATCAACGTCTCGGTGATGGGCTGCGTCGTGAACGGCCCGGGCGAGGGGCAACACGCCGACATCGGCATCGCCGGCGGCAAGAAAGAGGACGAGCAAAAGCTCGCGTCGTAGGTCCGTATACTCCTAAGCCACATGGCCGAGGAGGAAAAGCCAGAAACCGGGTTCGTCAAGGAGATTCGCAAGCAGTCCCAGGATTTTCCGGGCTGGTACAACGACGTCGTCCGCAAGGCGCAGTTAGCGGACAACTCCCCCGTCGCCGGAACCATGATCATTCGCCCGTACGGCTACGCGCTGTGGGAAAACATCCGCGACCCGCTCGACGGTCTCATCAAGGAAACCGGGCACGAGAACTGGTACTTCCCGGCGCTGATTCCTCTCAGTTTCCTGCAGAAGGAGAAAGACCACGTCGCCGGCTTCGAACCCGAATTTCAACTCGTGACCAAAGGCGGCGGCAAGGATCTCGAGGAACCGCTCGTTTTGCGGCCGACCTCGGAGACGATGATCGCGACGGTGCTGCGCGATTACATTCAGTCCTATCGCGACCTGCCGGTCCTCACCAACCAATGGAACAACATCTTTCGCTGGGAGCTGCGCACGCGATTCTTCCTGCGCACCCGCGAGTTTCTCTGGCAGGAGGGCCATACCTTTCACGAGACCGCGGCGGAGGCCGAAGAAGAAGTCGCGAAGATGCTCGACTGCTATCGCCGCATCGCCGAGGAGTGGTGCGCCATCCCGGTCCTCACGGGTCGCAAGTCCGAGACCGAGAAGTTTGCGGGCGCCCAGTACTCGACCGCGATCGAAGGCATGATGATGGACGGCAAGGCGCTGCAGATGGGCACCTCGCACTACTTCGGCGAGAACTTCACGCGCGCTTACGACCTGACCTACACGGGGCGCACCAACGAGCGGCAGTACCCACATTCGACGAGTTGGGGCATGTCCACGCGCATGGTAGGGGCGGTCGTGATGGCACACGGCGACGACTCCGGCCTGCAACTGCCGCCCCGCATCGCTCCAGTGCAGGTCGTCATCATCCCGATCTTCCGCGGCGACGCCGAGCGGAGCCAGATCGAGACCGCGCTCCAGCAGGTGCGTGCCGACCTGGAGGACATCCGCGTCAAGGTGGACTGGCGCGACGAGCGGCCTGGATTCAAGTTCAACGAGTGGGAGTTGAAGGGTGTTCCGCTACGCATCGAGATCGGTCCGCGCGACCTGGCCAAGGGCGAGGCGACCGTGGTCCGTCGCCTGAACCGCGCCAAGCAAACCATCCCACTCGGTGAGCTGGGCGTGGCGATCCCGGCGCTGCTCGAGGAGGTCCAGGGGGCGCTCTTCAGGCGGGCTCGCGAATTCCGCGAGGGGCACACGGTCAGGGTGGATTCGCTGGACGCGCTGGTGCGCTTCTTCGAGACCTCCATCGGGTTCGCCGTCACCGCTTGGTGCGGCCGGGAGGACGACGAGCGCACGGTGAAAAAGCGGACGACGGCCACCACCCGGGTGATCCTGTCATCCCGACGGCCGGAACAGCCCTGCGCCGTCTGCGGCCGTCCGGCCACGGTGGAAGTGGCCTGGGGGATTGCCTACTGATTCATTCCCGGAAGTTCGGGGATAATTCCGCCATCAACGAAATAGGGACGCGGAGATGCAGTTTGCCGACCTTCTGACCCGGGTGAGCTATTTACCGCCGAAGGACATCGAGGTCCTTTCGCGGGCGTACGACGCTGCCGCCAGCGCCCACCACGACCAGAATCGCCTGTCGGGCGAGAAGTTCATCGAGCACCCGCTGAGCGTCGCCGCCATCCTGGCCGACCTCCAGCTGGATCGCGACACGCTGGCCGCGGCGATCCTCCACGACACGGTGGAGGACACCCACCTGACCATCTCCGACCTGGAGCAGAGCTTCGGGCCGACGGTCGGCAAGCTGGTGGCGGGCGTCACCAAGCTCGAGAAGATCTCCTTCCACAGCCCCGAGCAGGCGCAGGCGGAGAACGTCCGCAAGATGCTCGTCGCCATGGCCGAGGACGTCCGAGTGGTGTTGATGAAGCTGGCCGACCGGCTCCACAACATGCGGACGGTCGAGTCCCTGCCGGAGGTCCGGCGGCGGGCGATGGCCCAGGAAACGCTTGACATCTACGCCCCGCTGGCGCACCGCCTGGGCATGTGGAACATCAAGTGGGAGCTGGAAGACCTCTCCTTCGCCCAGCTGCATCCCGACGAGTACCGCGAGATCGTCAAGAAGATCGCCCGCAAGCGGAAGGAGCGGGAGACCGCCGTCAACGACATCAAGGAGATCCTGGAACGCGAGTTGACCAGCGTCGGCATCAAGGCCGATACGACGGGGCGGCCGAAGCACGTCTACAGCATCGCGAGCAAGCTCGCCATGGGAAAGGAGTTCGAGGATATCTACGACCTCTCGGCCATTCGGGTACTGACTGATTCCATCAAGGATTGCTACGGTGCCCTGGGTGTCATCCACTCGCTCTGGAAGCCGATTCCGGGCCGTTTCAAGGACTACATCGCGATGCCGAAGTCGAATGGGTACCAGTCGCTGCATACCACGGTGGTCAGCCACAGCGGCGAGCCGATGGAGATCCAGATTCGCACCCACGAGATGCACCGCACCGCGGAGTGGGGCGTGGCGGCCCACTGGACCTACAAGGAGGGCGGCAAGGACGACCGCAAGATGGACCAGCGCTTCGCCTGGCTGCGGCAGCTGATGGACTGGCAGAAGGAAGTGCTCGACGCCGAGAAGTTCGTCGACGCCGTGAAGGTCGACGTCTTTCGGGACGAGGTGTTCGTCTTCACCCCGAAGGGGGATGTGCTGGCCCTGCCGACGGGCGCGACGGCCGTGGATTTTGCCTACCGGATCCACACCGAGGTGGGGCACCGCTGCATCGGCGCCAAGGCCAACGGCCGGATGGTGCCGCTCGACTACCAGCTCCAGAACGGCGACATCCTCGAGGTCCTCACATCCAAGGGACCGCATGGACCCAGCCGCGACTGGCTGGGCTTCGTCAAGACGGCGGGGGCCTCGCAGAAGATCCGCGTCTGGTTCAAGAAGGAGCGGCGCGAGGAGAACGTCACCAAAGGCAAGGAGCTGCTCGACAAGGAATTCCGGCGGATGCAGCAGCGAGCGCTCGCGTCCATCGGCGACGAGCGGGTGCTAGAGCTTGCCCGGGAGTTTCGCTTCACCGACCTCAACGATTTCTACGCCGCCATCGGATACGGCGACGTGAGCCCGCACTCGGTGCTCCTCAAGTACATGGCGGCCGGTGAGCCGCAGGCGGACGGGAATGGCGAGTTCCCGCTCATTCCGCTCGTCCCCCAGTTCAAGCCCACGGGCGAGATTCGCGTCAAAGGCGAGCGAGGCGTGCTCACCCAGATCGCGCAATGCTGCAAGCCGGTGCCGGGTGACCCGATCAGCGGCTACATCACCCGGGGCAAAGGGATCACGGTGCATCGAACCAGCTGCAAGAACATCATGAACGTCAGCAACCAGGAGCGCGTCGTCCCGGTCGATTGGGACACCGGTGGCCGCCAGTTGTACCCGGTCGGGATCAAGATCGAGGCCTGGGATCGAACCGGCCTGCTTCGGGATATCGCGACCGTGATCGCCGAAAGCAAGATCAACCTCACCGGCGCGGAAGTCCAGGTCTACGACGACAAGACGGCGGTGATCTCGACCACCGTCGAGATCAGTAGCCTCACCCAGCTCAGCCGGCTCATGGAACGGCTGGAAACGGTCAAGGACGTCCACACCGTGGCCCGCGAAGGCAACCTGGCGCATAACTAAACGCACGCTGACCGTTACCGCTTCGTCACGCTGAACGGTTCGGCGGCGGAGAAACGGTGGCCGTAACCCGGCCTGCCTAGCATCGAATTCCGATGGGTGCCCCGTCGAAGAGCTGGCGCGCGCTGGCGGGCTTCCTCGGCGTTGCCGCCGGGGTCGCCCTGCTGTTCACCCTGGTCGCGATGGTCGCGCTCCGACCCAAGGACGGCCTGGCCTGGGTATGGGTGCCCGATCTCGGCGCGGACCTGCGGGTCGACGCCGGGCTGCAGACCAAACCGCTAAAGGACACCGTCGTGGCGGCCGTGCTTCAAGACCGGGCGCTCGAGGGCACCACGGCAAGCGGACTCTCTGTCGCTCCCGCGCTGGCCGTGACCCCGCAGCCAGCCGTGGCCATCAAGACCTCGCCGGCCGCACGGCCTGTGACGACGCCGGCCCCTTCTCAACCCGGGCCAACGGCAACGCCTGATCCCGGACCGGGGCCAACCCCAACGCCCACGGCGGCGCCAACCCCCACCCCGACTCCGGCGCCGACGCCGACACCCAGCCCGGCTCCGACGCCCGTCCCCACTCCGAGCCCGACCCCCGCGCCGACCCCCACGCCGCAGTTCGCGATCAAGTGGGCTGGCGAGCTGGTCACGAAATCAAAGAACGGCAACGGCGCCCGCTGCGCGCAGAGCACGGTCACGGCAGTCGGTGGCTTCACCACGAACGGGGTGGGCGGCACGGTCTCGTACCAGTGGGTGCGGGTCGATAACCAGGGTAACCGGACCAACGGCGCCTCCGGCACGACCCAGGTGGCCGCCGGCGATTCGAATCTGCACCAGGTCACCAGCGACATCTTCACCCCGGTACATAGTGGCTCGGATCAGTTGGTCTTCCTGAGTCCCGCCTACTCTGTCCCGGCGCAGAGTTGGAACTGTGTTGGCTAGACCACGCCTCCGCCGCCCCTTGACGCTGCCCACCTTGAGGATCCGCACCCAGATCATCCTGCCGTTCCTGCTCCTGATGCTGATCCTGGGCGTGATCGGCACCTTCCTGACAACCAGCCTGGTCGCCACGTCGCTGGAGAACCGCATTGCCGACCAGCTCGTCCACTCCCAGGATGCCGCGCTGGACGCCGCGGTTAAGCTCCAGGGCCGCCAGGTGGCGGCGATCCGCTTGATCGCCAATACAGAGGGGATCGACCAGGCTGTCCGCGCCGGCGACGCCGCCGCACTTCGCCGGCTGATCGTGCCCCTCGAAGTGAATAATCGGCTGGGCACTGTGATGATCTTCGACCCTAGTGGAAAGACCATCCTCGAAATCAGTCAGCCTGACGAGACAAACCCGGGCGGCCTCGTCTTCCAGAGCGGGACCGATCTCTCGAGTGATCCGGTGGTGCAGCCGGTGCTCAGGGGCGATTACGACGCGCTTGGGGACAAGTACATCGGCTACATCGGGTCGCCGCCACGCGCGCTGGCGGCGGCGGGTCCTGTCCTGCTCGGCGACCGGGTTGTCGGTGGCGTCCTCGTGCAAACGCCACTGGCCGGCGTGCTCACCGAGATGCAAACCAAGGCGCAGGCCGAGGTCGTCCTGCTCGACGCCGGAGGCCGCCTGCTGGGGAGCACGCTGCCCGGGATCAAGGGAGAGCTGATCGACGAGCACCTGCGCTCCTACCTGGCGCTGGCATCTCCCGGCCGGGCCGCGTCGCGAAGCCTGTCGGTCGACAGCCAGGAATACGAGTTTCAGTTCACCAACTTCTATCTACGGCAGGACCCTGCCGGCTTCCTCGCCGTCGCGGTCTCTCGAAAGAGCGTGATGCAGGCCGGCACCCAATCCGCGATCCAGATGACCACGCTCTTCGGGGACGCAAGCGGTCGCGCGAGGCGATCTGACCAAGCGACTCGAGGTCAGGCGTCGAGACGAGCTGGGTGAGCTGGCGACTGCCTTCAACACCATGACCCAGGACCTGCAGGAGCGAACCCGATCCCTCAACGAGCAGATGCGCCGTCTCGCCGCCCTGTCGCAGACGAGCCAGGGCCTCGGCAAGGACTCAGAGCCGGGCGCCATGGCGGAAGCGATCCTCGGGGTCAGCCTGAAGGCGCTTGGTCTCGACACCGCCCTGTTGCTCGCCCGAAACGAGGCGAACGGGCTCGAAGTGCGTGCCGCGGTCGGCGCGTCCGGCAAGGCAGCCGGTCAGCTGACGCGGGTGAGTCCCGTCAAGCTGGCGGAAGGCTTTGCGGACGAAGCAACGGCCGGCGTCGAAATCGCTGAGACGCTGGCCAGCGATGCCCGACGCGCCCTCCGCCTTTTCGCCGAGCTCGCCGGTGTCGAGCGGGCCCTGGTGGTGCCCCTGATTCGCGGCGAGCGCAACGCCGGATACCTCGTCACGGGCCTGGCCCCGGGATACGCGCTGCCCCAGCAGGATGTCGAGCTGCTGCAGACGATCGCCACCGAGATGGCGTTGATGATCGAGAACGCCGACTTGCGCAAGAAGGCCGAGCTGCAGTCCCATCGTCTCGACCAGGCCATCATCGCGCTGGAGAAGATCTCGCAGGCATTGACGGCCGTAACGGTTGGAACCGACAACCTCTTGCGCGCGGTGGCACATGCCACCTCCGAGATCCTCGACGTCCCGTACGCGTCCCTCCACCTGCGCAAGGCGGCCTGGCGGCAGCAGTTCTCCGATGTCATCGTGGGTGCCACGACTCGGCGCGAGCTCGCCGCCGTCCGCCAGGGCGGCGACGTCGCGACGCCACGCGTGGTGCGCCCCGAGCAGCTGGTGGAAATCGACCTCGTGGACGAGCGTGGCGAGCCGTTGCCGCTGGCGCGACGGATCGGGCTGCAGCGGACGGTCGCCGTCCCCATGTGCCTGGCGGGCGAGATCGTCGGTGTGCTCGCCGTCCACATGAAGGAGCCACGGCCGCTGGAACGAAGCGAAATCCGGGTGCTGCAAACACTCGCGAACCAGGCGGTGATCGCGATCGAGAATGCGGCAGCCTATGAGCGCACCAAGGAGCTGGCGACGACCGACGCCATGACCGGGGTCGCGAACCATCGTGAGCTCGAGACCTACCTCGACCGCGAGCTGCAGCGGGCCCGGAAGACGAAAGAACCTCTTGCCATCATCATGTGCGACGTCGACCACTTCAAGGCCATCAACGACAGCGTCGGTCATCCCGCCGGTGACAAGGTGCTGCGCCACCTCACGCGACAGATCCTGCTGCCCGCGATGCGGCCCAAGGACCTCGTCGCGCGCTATGGCGGGGATGAGTTCGTGCTCGTGCTGCGGGGTGCGGACAGTCGGGCGGCGGTGGCGGTCGCGGAACGGATCCGGCGGACGGTAGCGGGCCAGGCCGTCATGCTGGATGGCAAAGCGGTTTCCAATCTCTCGCTGAGCCTGGGCATCGCCGTCTTCCCGCGGGACGGCGACAGCCGGGAAGCCCTGGTGCAAGCCGCCGACCAGGCGCTCTACGTCGCCAAGCGGACGGGTCGCAACCGGGTGGTTCGCAGCGACGAGGCATCCGCCGAGACGCACCTGGCGAGCTAGCGCGGAACCACGCAAAGCCATTCGCTAAGCTTCGTGACCATGGCGTCGATCGCGCAGCGTCCGCGCGGCACGCAGGACCTGTTGCCCGCGGACCAGCCGTACTGGGCGGCGCTTGAGGCTGCCGCCAAGAACGTGGCGGAACGGTTTGGCTACCAGCGCATCGAGACGCCGATCTTTGAAGCGACCGACCTGTTCGTCCGTGGCGTGGGCGAAGCGACCGACATCGTGAGCAAGGAGATGTTCACGTTCAGCGATCGCGGTGGCCGTTCGCTCACGCTGCGACCGGAGGGAACGGGCCCCATCGTACGCGCCTATTTCGATGCCGGCATGCAACTGCAGCCGCAGCCGGTGCGGCTCTACTACATAGGCCCCTATTTCCGTTCCGAACGCCCGCAGGCCGGGCGGTTCCACGAATTCCATCAGTTTGGGATCGAAACCATCGGCGATGCGAGCCCGCTCCTCGACGTCGAGGCGATCGTGCTCGGCTGGAACTGGTTTGCCGGGCTCGAGATTGCCGGCGTGACCCTTCACCTCAACAGCATTGGCGACGAGGTCTGCCGGCCGGCATACCGCGAGCTGCTGCGCGACTACTTCCGGCCGCATCTGGCCAGGTTGAGCGAGGAGAGCCGGGCGCGGTTCGAGCGCAACCCGTTGCGGCTCTTCGATTCGAAGGATCCGCAGGACGAGGCGCTGAAGCGCGATGCGCCGCGAATCGTCGATCACCTCTGCGCCCCCTGCGCCGAGGCGTTCCGCATCGTCAAGGAGGGACTGGCTGCCGAAGAGATTCCCTTCGAGCTCAATCCCAATCTCGTTCGCGGCCTCGACTACTACACTCGGACAGTCTTCGAGTACCAGCACGAAAGTCTCGGCGGGGCGCAGAATTCGCTGGGAGGCGGCGGCCGCTACGATGGCCTGGCCGCCGCGTTGGGCTATCGGTCGACGCCCGGGGTGGGTTTTGCTATGGGCATGGACCGGACCGCCATCGTGTTGAAACCGAGCACGCCAGTCGCGCCACCCGTGCCCGATGTCTATGCGGTGGCGCTGGAGGCGAAGGATGAGCTGTATGTCTTCCACCTGGCGTCGACCTTGAGGGCACGCCGGATGCGTGTCGTCTTCGACCCGGGTCCGGCGCGGCTAGACGCCAAGCTACGCAAAGCGGCGCGGCGCGGCGCCCGTCTGGCGCTTCTGGTCGGCCCCGAGGAGCGCGAGAAGCATCAGGTGGTGATTCGCGACATGCGGGAAAAGACCCAGACGAGCGTGGCGGAGCGCGACCTGCTGTCGACGATCAGCCAGATGTTGGGCGGCGCGTGAGTCTGACCCCGCGCACGCCCGCCGGCACGATTCGATCCGACCAGGTCGGACGCGACGTGGACCTGTACGGCTGGGTGCATCGGCGGCGCGACCTCGGTGGTCTGATCTTCATCGACCTGCGCGATCGAAGCGGGATCGTCCAGGTCAAGTTCGACCCGGTGAACGCCCAGGCGCACTCAGCCGGTGGCGAGCTTCGGCCGGAATGGGTGGTCCACCTAAAAGGCCCCGTGCAGCGGCGCCCACCCGGAACCGAAAACAAGGAGCTTCCGACCGGTGAAGTGGAGATCGAGGCGCGCGCCGTGACCATCCTCAACCGCGCCCAGCCACCGCCCTTCGCCGTCAATGACGACAGTCCGGTCGACGAGCAAGTGCGGCTTCGCTATCGCTACCTGGACCTGCGCCGGGCGCGGATGGCGCGCAACCTCCAGCTGCGGCACCGGCTGACAAAAGCGATCCGCGATTTCCTCGACGCCGAAGGGTTCCTCGAGATCGAAACCCCAGTGCTGATCCGGAGCACGCCAGAGGGCGCTCGCGACTTCCTGGTCCCCAGCCGGCTGAAGCCGGGTTACGTGTACGCGCTGGCCCAGTCGCCCCAGCTCTACAAGCAATTGCTCATGGTGGCCGGCATGGATCGCTACTTCCAGATCGTCCGCTGCTATCGCGACGAGGACCAGCGTGCGGATCGCCAGCCGGAGTTCACCCAGCTGGACCTCGAAATGTCCTTCGTCAACGAAGACGATGTGCTCGACGTTGTCGAGCGCTGCTTCGCCCACGTCTGGCAGAAGGTGCTCGGTGTCACGGTGCCGATGCCGATCCGCCGCATCACGCACGCGGATGCCATGCTGCGCTACGGGGTCGACAAGCCCGACCTGCGCTACGGCCTCGAGATCGAGGAGTTGTCGTCGAGCTTCGACAAAACGGAATTCAAGATTTTTCGCCAGGCGCTCGACGCCGGCGGCGTCATCCGCGGGCTGCGAATCCCTCGAAGCGTCGGTGCAAAAGAGATCGAGGCGCTCACCGAGGTCGCCAGGGCCGAGGGGGCGAAGGGCCTGGCGTTCTGGCATCGGGAGGCGGAGGGGTGGCGCTCCCCAATCGCGAAGTTTTTCGGCGAGCGAGAGCTCGTCGATTTGCAGGCCGCCACCAAGGCGGAGCCCGGCGACGTGGTCGTTGCCGTTGCCGACCAGGTCGAGATCGTGTCGGCCGCGCTGGGGGCGGTGCGCAAAGCCGCCGCCCGAACGCTTGGCCTGGTGAAAGAGGGGGCTTTCGAATTCGTGTGGGTTACCGACTTTCCTCTCTTCGAGCGCAGCAAAGAAACCGGAGAGATCACCGCCGCTCACCACCCCTTTACTTCGCCCAGGCCCCAGGACCTCGAGCGGCTGGCCAGCGAGCCGCTCAAGGTGCAGGCCCGCGCCTACGACCTCGTGCTCAATGGCACCGAGCTCGGCTCGGGCAGCATCCGGATCCATGACCCCGAGTTGCAGCAGCGAGTTTTCCAGGGACTGGGCATCTCGCGCGAGGAGGCAGAACAACGTTTTGGATTTCTTCTCACGGCGTTCCGGTACGGTGCGCCGCCGCACGGCGGGTTCGCGTACGGCCTCGATCGGGTCGTCATGCTGGCGGCCGGCCAAGAAACGATCCGGGAAGTGATCGCCTTCCCCAAGAATCAGCAGGCCGAGGAGTTGATGACGGATGCGCCGGCGCCCGCCGATCCGAAACAACTCCGTGAACTCGGCCTCGAATTGGTCCGGCCGCCCCTGAAACGGCCGCAGTAACGTTTCGATCGAAACGGTGACCGGCCTTTTGCGGGCCTGTGACGGACCGCAAGATCAGCGCCATCTCGGGCGTAAGGTACGGAACTTACAGTAGGCGACATGAACGCCGCCCTCTTCACCAAATCGACGACTGGACTCATTCTCGCTTCCGGTTTGATCGCCGCCTCGAGTGTTCTCGGCCATGCGCAGGACGCGCCGATGGCCCTGGGCACGCTGGCTACCTATCCGCTGAGCTCGGCGTATGCGACCGTTCCGACCGGCCAGGCAACCCTGGGCGGCCACACCTTTGACATGACCAGCGGAAACATGGTGAAGCTCGCCACGAATGCCTCGGCAAGTTTTGCGGGCTCGTACCAGAACCCCACGGCCGTCCACTTGCTGCTTAACTCGGCCAACACCTACAGCTGGTACGACGGCACGCCCGTTGGCACCGTCGTGCTGACCTTCAGCGATGGCACGACGCAAACCGCGACCCTGACCGTCGGCTCGAACCTGCGCGAGTGGTCCCTCGGTGGTTTCGGTGTCGTGAACAGCGTCACCGATGTCACGCCGTCGACCACCACCCCGTACTCGACCCAGGTTTGGACGACCACGGTGCTGGGCGGCACGGGAGCTGCGGTTCTCGACATGCTGACCGTCCCCGTCACGAACGCGAACACGACGCTGACGAGCGTGCAGGTCACCAATAACAACCCGTTCGGCGGCGCCCTGTCGATCGACCTCTCCGGCCTGACCGTCGAGTTGGGAGCAGCGCCAGTTCCGACGCCGCAGCCTCAGGACTGCACCCGCCCGGGCAACTCGTGCAACACGCCCGCCGCGGATAACAGCCAGGCGTGGAAGTGGCAGTCGCCGGATCCCGGAACGACCGTTACGAATCCGAACGCGAAGAACACCGCCAGCGCGACGATCAGACACAAGAGCCACTAAGCAACGCACTGTCCAAGAGAGGCTCGGCCAACCGGCCGGGCCTCTTTCGTTTTCCAGGACTCCGCAGGCTGATACACTCGCCTCGTTGCCTGTGCCGATCCCGCCGGTGTTCGTCCTGGCCGCGCTCGTGATCCTGCTGGGCACACAGCTCGCCTACGTGGTGGCGCCACGGGCGCCGCGCTACCTCGTCCGGCTTGGCCTGAGCACGCTGGCCGTCCTCCTCGGAGAAGCGCTTGGTATCGCCGGCGTTGGCGGCCGCCTGGCCCTCGGCGAGTTGCACCTGGTCAACGACCTGGTGGTGCTGGCCGCTGTCCAGTGGGCGGCCACCCGGTGGTCGCGGCGCGTCCAGGCCGTCTAACCCGTGTCGGCGACGTTTGACGCCTTCGCGAATGAGGTACAACTTGGGCAACATCCCGTGAGTGGGGAGCTCGAGAGGAGTTCGTAATGGTGTGGCAAGTCGGCGTGCTGCTGGTCGGCATTGGATTCCTTCTGCTCAGCCTCTTTGCCTCCTTCATCCTCCTCAACATGACACGCAGCCTGCGGACGATCGAAGCCATACTCTCTCTGACACTCGACGAAGCTCGGCTGGCGCTGCCCGAGCTGCGCCACAGCCTGCAGCAGGTCGATGACATGGTCAGCGGCGTCAACGACAAGTTCACCGCCGCCGACCGGGCGATGAATGCCACCGGTGCCGCTATCAGCGGTTGGCGCGATCGCGTGCGCGCTGCGTTAGGCGGACTCGGGCGCCGCCGTCGATCACCAGCCGCTCAGCATCGGGAGGAAGCATGAGGGAACACCGACTCCGCCACCAGCCCGCGACCACCGGCCACGAGGCGCCGACGACAAGTGCTTACGTCACTGAGTTGAAGCTCCCGGCGGTCGGCGATTACATCGTCGTCGCCAAGCGGGCCGCCGCCTCCCTGGGCCTGGTCGTCGGGTTTTCGGTCCAGGAAATCGACGATCTGAACATCGCAGTCACCCAGGCATGCGAGAGTGCCATCGCCGCCGCCACCCAGCAGTGGGGGAGTGGCAACGGGCAACTGAAGTTGGTCTTCAAGAGCCGTCCCCGTCGGCTCGAGGTCGAGGTCCGCAGCGTGCCGCCGCGCGCGGTCGAGCAGCAGACCGTGCGCCGTGCCCAACGCGAGGCGGACCTCGATTATGAAACCATTGGCTTGAACATGATCCGGCTCTTCGTCGATGAACTTCGCTACCAGGTGGACAACCAGACTGGAAGCATGCGGATGAGGATGGTCAAATACCTGATCGAGTAGACCGGCCAGCGGCTTCGCCGTCCACCGTCCGACCCAATCGAGAGCTCGTTCGGCGCCTGTTCCTCAAATATCAGAAGACCAAAGATCCCGAGGTCCGCCAGCAACTCGTTGAGCTGTTCAACAACCTGGTGATCTTCCTAGCCAAGAAATTCAGCAACCGTGGCGAGCCGCTCGAGGACATCGTCCAGGTCGGCTACATCGGCCTGCTTGCGGCGATCGAGCGCTTCGAGCCGCAGCGCGGTCTGGAGTTTTCGACCTTCGCCACACCGACCATTGTTGGCGAAATCAAGCGGTATTTTCGCGACAAGAGCTGGGCGGTCAAGGTGCCACGCCGCCTCCAGGAAACGATGCAGCGTGCCGACGTCGCCTCGCAGCGGTTGCAAGCGAAACTCGGTCGCCAGCCGTCGGTGAACGAGATCGCCAAGGAGTTCGAGCTGCCGCCGGAAGATGTGTTGGAAGCGATGGAGGCAAGTCCTGCGCAGCGCACCATCCCATTCGAGTCGACCGGACCCGCGCCCAAGGATGACGACGGCCTGCAGCTGACGGAACGTCTCGGGCGAGAAGACGAGAACCTCGACAAGGTGGAATTACAGGATCTGCTCGACCAGGCGATGCGCCACCTGACGCCGCGTGAGCGACGGATCATGTACCTGCGCTTCGTCGATGAGTTGCCCCAGGCCGAGGTCGCCAAGCGGCTCGGGATCTCCCAGATGCATGTCTCCCGCCTCCAGCGCGCAGCCGTCGAGCAACTGAAAAAAGAGTTGCCGGTATCGAGTTAGGCCCATAGGCGGTCGGCGCGACCGACAGTAGGAATGAGAGAGGCCCGAGGAGGCTGAAGGGGAGGGTGTGCGGATGGGCAGCTACGTGCTGGGTTTCCAGGAGATCGACCAGACGGAGGTCGCAATCGTTGGCGGGAAGGGCGCGCACCTAGGGGAGCTTTCGCGGATCGAACGCATTCGCGTGCCAGCTGGCTTCTGCGTGACGACGGACGGATTCCGGCGAATCATGGCGGAAGCGCCGTCCATTGACGAACGGCTCGATCGGCTGCCGCGCCTGAACCCGGACGACCGCGAGGCGATCCGCACGCTCAGCACGGAGATCCGCCGGACCCTCGAAGGGATCGCCATCCCGGACGATCTGGCGGCGGCGATCACCCTCGCGCTCGCCCGGCTCGGCGAGCAAGCCGCCTACGCCGTCCGCTCGAGCGCGACGGCAGAGGACCTGCCGACGGCCTCGTTCGCAGGCCAGCACGACACATACCTGAACATCGTGGGGCCGGCGGCGATTCTCCAGCACATCAGCCGGTGCTGGGCATCGCTTTTCACCGAGCGGGCCGTGACCTACCGCCTACGGAATGGATTCAACCACCGGAAGGTCTACATGGCCGTGGTCGTGCAGCAGATGGTCTTCCCGCATGCGGCCGGCATCCTGTTCACGGCCGACCCGGTCACGTCCAACCGGAAGGTCGTCTCCGTGGAGGCCAGCTTCGGCCTCGGCGAGGCCCTTGTCTCCGGCCTGGTGAACGCCGACATGTACAAGGTGCGGGACGGCGAGGTCGTCGCCAAGGCGGTCGCCACCAAGCAGCTTGCCATCCACGCCTCGCCCGCAGGCGGGACCCAGGAAGAAGCGATCGACCCGGAGCGGCAGGAGCAGCCAGCACTGACGGATGCGCAGGTCGTGCGGCTCGCCCAGCTGGGACGGCGGATCGAATCGCACTTCGGCCGCCCCCAGGACATCGAATGGTGCCTGGTCGATGATGAATTCCAGATCGTCCAGAGCCGGCCGATCACCACGCTGTTCCCCATTCCCGCGGCCGACGACCAAGAGAATCACGTCTACATCTCCGTCGGTCATCAGCAGATGATGACCGACCCTATGAAACCCCTCGGTCTCTCCTTCTGGCAGATGACGACCCCGCGGCCGATGTTCGAGGCCGGCGGGAGGCTGTTCGTCGACGTCGTCCGGGACCTGGGGTCGCCGACGAGCCGCGCCCGCCTCCTGGCCCTGGGGAAATCCGATCCGCTGATCGGGGACGCGCTGCAAAGCATCCTCGAACGCGACGACTTCATTCCATCGCTCCCAGACGCGAGTCCCGCTGGCGCGCCGGCAGGTGGCGCGCCAGCCCCGATCGAGACCGATCCGACCATCGTCACCGATCTGATCGCACGGAACCAGGAATCCATCGCCGCCTTGAAACGCGACATCCGGACGAAGTCTGGACCGGCGCTGTTCGACTTCATCCTGATGGACATCCAGGAGCTGCGGCGGATCCTGTTCGATCGGCAGAGCCATGCGGTGTTCATGTCGGCGATGGAGGCGACCTGGTGGCTCAATGAGCGACTGGAGGCGTGGCTGGGCGAGAAGAATGCAGCCGACACGCTCACGCAGTCCGTGCCCCACAACGTCACGTCGGGGATGGGGCTGGCGCTCCTCGGCGTCGCCGACGTGATTCGCCCGCATCCGGAGGTGGTGGCGTTTCTGCAACGCGTCGACGATGATGGCTTCCTGGACGAGCTGCCCGCGTTGGCGGGCGGTGGGGAAGCGCGGGACGCCATTCGAGGCTTTCTCGATATGTACGGCATGCGCTGCGTCGGCGAGATCGACATCACCAAGCCGCGTTGGAGCGAACGGCCCACCACGCTCATCCCCGTGCTCCTCGGCAACATCAAGAACTTCGAGCCGGGCGCCGGCGCACAGCGATTCGAGCAAGGGCGGCAGGAGGCGTGGGCGAAGGAACAGGAGTTGCTGGAGCGCTTGCGGACCCTGCCGGAGGGAGAGCAGAAAGCCGAAGAGGTCAAGCGGAAGATCGACCGCGTCCGCACCTTCATCGGGTACCGGGAGTATCCGAAGTACGGCATGGTCAGCCGCTACTTCGTCTACAAGCAGGCCTTGTTGGAAGAGGCCGGGCGCCTCGTGCAGGCGCACGTGCTGCGTGAGAAGGAGGACATCTTCTACCTCAGATTTCAGGAACTCCACGAGGTCGCGCGCACTGCCCAAGTGGATCAACAGCTCATCGCCCAGCGCAAGGACGCGTTCAGGTCGTATCAAGCGTTGACGCCGCCCCGGGTGTTCACGTCGGATGGCGAGGTCATTGCCGGGGCGTACCGACGCGATGGCGTGCCGGCCGGTGCGTTCGTCGGTCTGCCGGTTTCGGCCGGGACCGTCGAAGGGCGGGCGCGAGTCATCCTGGACATGGCGGATGCCGATCTCGAACCGGGCGACATCCTGGTCACGGCCTACACCGACCCCAGCTGGACCCCTCTGTTCGTCGCGATCGCGGGCCTGGTGACGGAGGTCGGGGGCCTGATGACCCACGGCGCCGTCATCGCACGGGAGTACGGTTTGCCGGCCGTCGTGGGGGTGGAACATGCCACCCGGCTGATCCGAGATGGGCAACGGATCCGCGTGCATGGAACGGACGGGTACGTCGAGATCCTGCCCTAGCCCTAGCAGGGCCGTGAACAAATGTGGAGATGACGGGTGGGCAGCGGGTTGAGCTGGAGGGCTTGCTCGTTCGCACACCGCGCCGGCTCGGGCTAGCAAGCCCGATGGCTACCTTCTCGGCTCGTACCGCATCGCCACTGCCCCCGAACCGAACTCCAGCCGGCTCACGAGCTTCAAGTCGACATGCTTCGATAGCCCCGCGAACAACGTCGGCCCGTGGCCCGCTAGCCTGGGGTGCACCACGATCTCGTACTCATCGATCAATCCCAGCTCCGTCAACGCCAGTGGGAGCTTCACACCTCCCACGAACAGTCCCTTGCCCGACTCCCGCTTGAGTTGCTGAACGGCCTTGCCCAGATCCCCGCGCACGAGTTCCGCGTTCCAATCGACCTGCTCCAGAGTGCTCGACACGACGTACTTCTTTGCCGCGTTGATCGTCTGGGCGAAGTGTTCCATCCAATCAGGTCTCGCTCCCGTCGACGCCGGCGGCCGCCACGCTGCCTCC